>NZ_JAKZKV010000020.1 GCF_022808675.1 Parabacteroides sp. FAFU027 | reverse complement strand
CTGATAAAACTCATCTTCGAGACCTCTTCGACAAAACTAAATTTCAAAATGACAAAGAGCGTTTTAGGCTTAATGAGCCAAATTTATTTGATTTTTAATTCGTCCCAATTTTTATGGGACACTAGTGACTAAAAACCATTATGAAATACTTGACGGGCTACGTGGTGTAGCGGCAGTGATCGTAGTGATTTTTCATTTGCTCGAAACCTTCTCCGGTGGAAATAATCTAAACCAGATTGTCAATCACGGCTATCTGGCTGTTGATTTTTTCTTTGTGTTGTCAGGTTTCGTTATCGGTTATGCTTACGATGATCGCTGGGGTAAGATGACTCTGAAAGGGTTTTTTAAACGACGTCTTATTCGTCTTCATCCGATGATCATTGTCGGGACATTTATCGGAGCCGCAACCTTCTATTTTCAGGACAGTTCATTCTTTCCCGGCATTAGCCAGGTGCCGATGTGGAAAATGTTATTGATCATGCTTATAGGTCTTACCCTTATCCCGGTTACCCCGTCGCAAGATATCAGGGGATGGGCAGAAATGCATCCACTCAACGGACCGGCATGGTCGCTTTTTTTTGAATATATTGCCAATATCCTGTATGCTCTTTTTATTCGTAAATTCACCAATAAACAGCTGGCCTTCCTGGTGTTTGCCGCAGGATGTGTACTAATTCACCTGTCAATAACCCAGGGGGATGTGATTGGAGGGTGGTCGGTTACTCCGACTCAGTTACACATCGGATTCACACGATTGATGTATCCGTTCTTTGCCGGACTGCTTCTTTCACGCATTTGTAAGCCGGGACAGGTAAAACATGCTTTTTTGTGGTGCAGTCTGCTTTTGATTGGTGTCCTTTCATTTCCCCGCATCGGTGGTGCTGAGCACGTATGGTTGAATGGCCTTTATGTGGCCATCTGTATCATTTTTATTTTTCCGCTTATCGTTTACATGGGAGCCAGCGGAGAAGTCAAAGGAAAGCGTGCCTCCCTGGTTAATCGCTTTCTGGGTGATATTTCTTATCCGTTGTACATTATCCACTATCCGTTCATTTATCTGTTTATGGCCTGGGTAGATAAGCATAAAGCAAATATGCAGGAATCCTTACCGGTTGCCTTTATGGTGCTGGTATTAGTCATTGCGCTTGCTTATGCCTGTGTGAAGCTCTATGATGTGCCTGTCCGGAAATGGCTTATCCAACGGATTATGAATAAACCTGTGAAATAATATCTGCTGTTTTACATCCGGGTTTAACTGCAATTTATCCTCGTTGTTTTTTCTATACGTAACTATTGTATTATCACTATTATACTGTAAAGTCAAAATAGAGTACCCCTATCGTCCCACATTATGACATGAGTGTAGTCGTCAGGCTATATTTTTGTCGAAATGACTGTTTTTTATTACTAATTGAAAGATTTATCGACTTTTATAATTTTAAAGATGACCTATTTTTGTGAAATGAAACCGTGGTATTTCCAACAATCTGCGGGGAATGGACTAAATCGAAGAATATGACTAAAAGGATTCGGATTTTTATATCACTATTATTACTGGGAAGTTTTGTTTCATTCAATTTGAAAGCATCCGGATTGAACATTATAAAGCTATGTACTGAATATACAGAGAAGCCCCTGGGTATTGATGTCAATCATCCCCGCTTTAGCTGGCAAATGACCTCGGATAAATCGGGATGCAGTCAAACAGCTTATCGGATAATCGTCGTGGATGAAGCCAAACAAAAAGTCTGGGATTCCGGCAAGGTATCGAACAGTGAATCTCTGAACATCAGGTATGCAGGTAACACGCTAAAACCAGGTACTCATTACAGCTGGAAGGTGATGGTTTGGGATCAACAACAGAAGATGCATATTGCAGAATCCTCGTTTGAGACCGGGTTAATGAACCCGGATCCGAAACTTTCTGCCTGGGATGGCGCCAAATGGATCGGGGGGAATGATGAGGACATGGTATTGTACTCCGCTTATCTGCCTGTGTTTAAAATCAACTATTCTCTTCAACTGGATAAAACATCGGGTAGTACAAAGGCGGGTTTGATATTGGGTGCCAATGATATTCGCCTGATGGATAAAAACAAGAACCTGTTCAAACAGGAAAACAAGCAGGATAGTTCATACATTCTGGTCGAACTGGACATCACCCCGTTACAATCCAATCAACCTGCTAAAATCAACATTTACCGGTGTGGTTATACCGCCAATGACACCAGAGACGTTCCTTTTAAGACTTTCCCTGTACCGGAATCGCTGATTAACGCTCAAAACCGGTATGATAAGCACACCGTTTATCTATCCATTGTGTTGGGAGATACCCGGATTGGCATTGATGGAGAGGGTCAGGAAAACTCAGTCGGAGGGCTGAATCTGAATCCGTTTGGAGCAGGTGGCGATCATCTTGCCTTTCCGGTAATTGGTCAGATCGGATTTCAGGTTCCGGCTAATCAAAGCGCTATTTTCTCAAACCTTCAAATAAGAAATCATCGGGCTCCGTCCAATCTGTTATATTCGGCTTATTCCAAACCTCTAAAGGTGGAGGGTGATCAATCTGGGAAACAAGTACTTTTTGATCCGTCTAAGAATTCGATGCCGATGCTACGTTCTACATTTACCACATCGTTATCACCCATTGCCAAAGCACGTTTATATGTCACTTCCCGGGGAATCTATGAAATGTATATCAACGGAAAACGGATTGGCAACGATTATTTCAATCCCGGGTCGACTCAATACAATAAAACTCAGCTCTACCAAACTTATGATGTGACCCAAGATCTCCTTTCCGGTAAAAATGCCATTGGCGCTATACTGGGTGAAGGTTGGTGGAGTGGGGGAATTACCTATATGGGTGACTACTGGAACTTTTTCGGTGACCGGCAATCGTTACTGGCGAAACTGGTCATCACCTATGCCGATGGTAAAGCAGAAGTAATTACCACGCAGCCCTCCAGATGGAAGTATTTCAACAATGGGCCGGTTGTCTATGGTAGCTTCTTCCAAGGCGAGGTGTATGATGCCACCAAAGAGGCGTTGGTCAAAGACTGGTCAAAGGCTACTTATGATGATTCTGCCTGGAAAGAGAGTGTGGAAGTATCGTTGGAAGGTCGTATCAATGACGATAAAGCATCCGGTAATGTGCCCGGAGTAGGAGATTACAGTAAGATGCAACTGACAGGTCAGATAGGGAAAACGGTGAAGCCGATAAAAGAGTTGACTGCCATTTCCGTGGACGAAATACGTCCGGGAGTTTTTATCTATGATATGGGCCAAAATATGGCCGGAGTACCTCATATTAGCCTGAAGAATATGGCGCCGGGCAAAAAAATATTTCTTCGTTTTGCTGAAGTAAAATACCCCGATTTACCGGCCTATAAAGAGAATACCGGGATGATTATGCTCGAAAATATTCGTGCTGCGATGGCTCAGGATATTTATATATCCAAAGGTGGTGATGAAATTTACAGCCCCCGGTTTACTTACCATGGTTACCGCTATGTTGAAATCACGGGGATCGAAAAGTCTCTTCCGCTGAATGCTGTAAAAGGAATTGTGTTGAGTTCCATCCATGAACTGACATCGAAATACGAAACATCCAATCCGAAAGTGAACAAGCTGTGGGAGAATATTACCTGGTCTTCGTTCGCAAACTTTATGTCTATTCCGACTGACTGTCCGCAACGAAATGAACGGTTGGGCTGGAGTGGAGATATTTCTGTGTTCTCCCGTACGGCAACTTATTTAGCCTCTGTTCCTCAATTCCTGAGAAGGCACATGCGGGCCATGAGAGACGTGCAGCGTGAAGACGGCCGATTCCCGGATGTCGCGCCGTTGGGTGTCGGTTTCGGTGAAACCATGTGGGGAAGCGCCGGAATTACCATACCGTGGGAATGTTACCAGCAATACGACGATAAGGATCTGTTGTCAGAACATTACGATGCGATGAAGAAGTACATCGACTATCTGATTCGTGATATTGATCCGGTGACAGGTGTTTTCAAGGAAAAGGAGAGGAATATATGGTTCAGTCTGAGCGATTGGTTGAGTCTGGAAGACAGCCGGAATGAAAAGACGCTCTTCTGGGAAGCCTACTTCATCTATGATTTAGAAATTATGAGTAAAGTAGCCCGGATACTCGATAAAAAAGAAGATGCGGAACGATTCGCCAAACTTTGTGCGGAGCGAAAAGCCTTTTTCAACAAGACATACCTCGACAGTGTAACCGGGAAAACGGCTTTCCGTGGGAAAGTGATTGACACACAAACCTCGTATGTTCTCCCATTTGCGTTTAATATATTTGATGAAGCACATAAAGAGTTGGCCAAAAAGAATCTGGCCACCACAATCACCCGGACAAACAGAACAGACCAGAATGTAGAATGTCCACCCTATTCGCTGATGACCGGTTTTATCGGTACGGCTTGGGTAAACAGGGCTTTGTCTGACAATGGATATTCCGATCTGGCTTATCGTCTGCTTCAGCAAACCACTTATCCATCGTGGATTTATCCAATCGAACAAGGAGCCACAACCATCTGGGAACGATTGAATTCTTACACCGTTACGGATGGCTTCGGCACCAATAACAGCATGAACTCCTTTAACCACTATTCATTTGGTGCGGTAGGCGACTGGATGTACAGCTATTCGCTCGGGATTGCCCGGGACGAGAATTCCCCCGGCTTTAAGCACTTTATCTTACAGCCAGAGCCGGACCCAACAGGCAAAATGACGTTTGCAAAAGGATATTACGAGTCGATGTACGGACGCATTGAAAGCAGTTGGCAAAAGACAGCCACCGGTTGTGAATATTGTTTTGTTGTTCCCGCTAATACTACAGCTACACTTAAGCTAAAGGCCTCTTCTTTAAATGGTATCAGGACAAAAGTAAAACTGCTTCCTTCAGCAATAAAGGATAGTAAAACTGGAGTTGGTGATGGAAAATATACATTTGAGTTACAACCCGGAAGGTATGTGATTCAGGTAAGTGGCATCAAATGATTCTTATTTTGTCAATAATTGTTTGGTCTAAAAGAAAGCCGTAGTGATTGAGTTGATCGCTACGGCTTTATCATATACTTCTTATAAAGGTCCTGCCGCATTGATTTCATACCAACTCTATTGCATTTACTCCCTATTCTGATATATCTTTGCTCAAAACAACCGATATGGCATCTGAACGTCCCGATACACAAGTCTTCAACTACTATGATATATTCTTCAGTTATTACTCTCCTGAACAATGTATCTGTACGACCATGATCAGAGAGCATATGCTGGTATATGTCTATTCCGGCACCATTGAGCTGACAGAAAATAATATCAAAACAGTCATAGGAAAGGGTGAATGCGTTTTTTTGCGTAGAGATAACCGCGTCTCCATGATCAAGCAACCTGATGCCGATGAGGGTTTCCGTGGTATCTTCATGACTTTCAAACGTAATTTCCTGAGAGAGTTTTATCAGCAGTATATAGATAAAAAGGAGCTTCCTATGGAAGTGGAAAAACACAAACCCAGTGTGATCAAATTGCCAGGGACACCGGATATAGCAAGTCTTTTCCAATCCATGACACCCTATTTTGATTCGGATAAAGTGCCGGCAAAAGAGCTGATACAGCTTAAACTTCATGAAGGAGTCTATTCGTTGCTGAATATTGATAGCCGTTTCTATCCGGCACTGTTTGACTTTACCGAGCCTTGGAAAATTGATATTCTGGACTTTATGGAGGATAACTACATGTTTGATCTCTCTGTTGAGGAGATAGCCGGATTTACCGGTCGCAGCTTGGCTACTTTCAAACGTGATTTTAAAAAGGTCAGCCCGCTGTCTCCACAAAAATGGTTGATAGATAAACGGCTAAAGGTCGCTTACGATAAGCTCCGTAATGAAAACAGAAAGGTTTCGGATGTCTATCTGGAAGTAGGGTTCAAGAATCTGTCGCATTTCTCCAGTGCATTTAAAAAGCAGTTTGGCTTTGCCCCCTCAGTGGAAAATTGATATAGAAACAAGATAATAAACGAAATCAAAACGCTAGGCGCTAAGACACAAAGGAAAAATACTTTGCTTCTTAGCGCCTTTGCGTTTTGATTTGAATTAGTTCTTATTTCTTTGCACTAAACAGAGTCAGCTTTGCCACTAAATCATCAAACATCAGCCGGGTATCCAGATTGGTGTAAACTCTGATGTTTCGACCGTCCGGATTTTCTTTGTAGATGCCTGAGTCGGTGATCAATGGAGCTGTCTTTATCACATATTTGCAGGATGACGGGTCTGGGTCCCATGATGCCTGTAATGCGGTAAGTAATACTAACGGGCTATCTCCTAATACGTAAGCTTCTCCGAGAACACCCTTACTTCTTTTCAATAAATCATCGAGCTTATCCACTAAAAATTTTCCCGTAGCCCCGTTGCTTTTGATTTTGGTTACGATTTCGGAATAAGAATACAATGCCTGCCGGTAAGCATCCCGGGGTACTTGCCAAACCGGAATATTCGAAACATTAAAAATCACCTGGGCTGCTTTAATATCGATCCCCAGATTGTATTCACGATTTCTTGCGGTGGGGGGAGGAACTGCCAATCCCTGATATTCAGCTCCTCCAATCCATACCAGGATAATTTTATTTGCAATCTTTGGTTCCAACAGGTAAGCGCTTGCAATAGTAGTCAGTCCGGCACCGCAAACCACATATAACGGAGATTTTGTATCCTCTCGCATTGCCTCTTTCACAATTGCTTTGGCAGCATCCGTCACAGCCGGAGTTTTTATGTCCGTAAGTCCCGTGTTGCTACCTTCGTAAACCTGGAATTTCCCATTTAACTGCATCACATTCAGTAACTCGTTTAATTGAGTCATTGCATATGTAGCGGTGCCGGGTGCTCCATAAAACTTACCTGAGTAGTGTTGCGATGCCACGATTCCTTTAATTTCCGCAGAAGGAGAGAGGATCTGGTGTGCGAGTTGAAACAGACCATCCGGATCTCCACCAAAGTCGTTGTCAACGATTATACGCATTCGGGGTTTTATCGTTTCCCTGAAGTAGGAGGAATCTATCTGCGCATTTACAGAAAGTCCAAGTAAAAGAAATAGTCCGGAAAGGATTCGTTGCATAATAGTTGTCATAAATCAGATGGGTTTCGTTGTATTGGATAATAGGTTTAAAAATTGATTAGTTTGCAAATTTATACTCATTAGGTGAATATCCGGTACTTTTCTTAAACATCCGTGTGAAATGCTGAGGATATTTGAAGCCCAGTTCGTAAGCAATCTCGCTGATTGATTTTTCTCCTTCAAGAATTCTGTTTTTGGCCAGGTCGATTATTTTCAACTGAATATACTCCTGAGCCGTTTTTCCGGTCTCTTTCTTCATCAATTCGCCGAAATAATTGGGCGATAGATTTAGCTTTTCAGCAAAATATCCTACACTAGGCAGACCATTATTCTGCGGAATATCTGTTTGGAAATAATCATTCAGCAACCGCTCAAATTTTTCGACAATGCCTTTGTTGATATTCTCTCTGGTCAGGAATTGCCTGTCATAGAATCTGATACAATAATCAAGCAGAAGCTGGATATTATTTACAATAAATCTTTTACTGTACTTATCCAATCGTTGTTCGATTTCATCGGATATTTTGGCCAGACATTCAAAAAATATCTTTCTCTCATTTTCAGAGATATGTAAAGCCTCGTTTGCCTCGTATGAAAAGAATTTATAGTCTGGCATAATTCGCCCCAGACTTGTTCCGTGAATAAGATCCGGATGAAAAAGAAGGACCCAGCCTTTTCTTTCTGTCGCCTGTTCATTTCGTACAATTTTCACTACCTGTCCCGGAGAAATGAAAACCAATGTCCCCTCCTGATAGTCATACGAATTCCGGCCATATATCAATTGTCCACACTCTAACTCTTTCAGGTAAATGGCATATATGCCAAAGTACAAATGGGTATGACTTTGGTCTGAACTTTGAATTTTGGACAAATCTATTACACTCACCAAAGGGTGTTTGGTTTCAACTCCAACTAAATTATTGAAATTGGTAACTGTTTCCAGTCTGTAAATATCTTCCATCTTATTTTCTGTTTGAAGAACTTTTGTGCAAATATAAACATGCTCATCTGTAATCTGTTATCCCAAAGCCTGATTCGGTAAAAATGGTAAGTACTACCGGAATATGTATAACAACAGCCGATGAAAGATTCCTGAACTTTGCATCTGGAAATTTATACCAAACAACTAATATATTGTTATAATGGAGAAACAAGATGTATATGAACGCTTGAAAAGCGGAGAACCACTTAACATGTATGATCCGGATTTTGCACTCGCTATTACCGATATGGTAAATGCCAGAAGAGTACTGCATAAGATAAACAACGAATTTCACGAACTGGACGAACTTCCTTCGTTATTTGAAGAACTGCTGGGTGAACCATTCCAGGAGAGAACGGTAATTATGCCTCCTTTTTACATTGATTTTGGATCGCAGTTAAAGCTGGGCAAACAGGTGTTTATCAATCATAACTGCACCTGTATGACAGCCGGTACTATCATCATTGAAGACGGCGTTATGATTGGTCCGCAGGTAACGTTACTTACTGCCAATCATGATTTTGACGATCACAATGTGTTGATCTGTAAAACTGTTTGTATTAAAAAGAATGCATGGATTGGAGCGAGAGCTACCATTTTACCAGGTATTACGATTGGTGAAAATTCTGTTGTTGCAGGCGGAGCTGTAGTGACCAAAGATGTAGAACCCAATGTGGTGGTAGGAGGTAATCCTGCTAAAGTATTAAAACGCTTGAACGAGTAATCCTTAAAATACAAGAATATGCAGACTGTAAAATTAAACAATGGCATAGAAATGCCTGTTCTGGGATTTGGAGTATATCAAATTTCAGATCAAAAGGAATGTGAACGATCAGTCTCTGATGCGTTGGAAGTGGGCTACCGCTCTATAGACACAGCAGCTGCCTACCAAAATGAAGAGGCTGTTGGTAAGGCAATTCAACATAGTGGAGTTTTCCGTCAAGAGTTATTTATAACCACAAAACTCTGGGTGTCTGATACAGGGTATGATCGGACAATGAAAGCATTTGAACGATCACTGAACAAATTACAATTGGACTATCTTGATTTGTATCTGATTCACCAGCCTTATGGCGATATTTATGGTTCGTGGCGAGCCATGGAAGAGCTGTATAAAGCAGGGAGAATCAGGGCTATCGGAGTCAGTAATTTTCACCCCGACCGGGTGATGGATTTAATCGTACACAATGAGGTCGTACCGGCTATCAATCAAATTGAAACTCATCCATTTTGCCAGCAGATTGAAACACAAACGTTCCTGAAGGAAAACAATGTGCAAATAGAGTCATGGGGGCCATTTGCAGAGGGGCGGAATAACCTTTTTTCTAATGATATATTGGCTTCAATCGGTGAGAAATACAACAAGTCAATTGCCCAGGTTACACTGCGGTGGTTAATTCAACGCGGTGTAGTGGTTATACCCAAATCGATCCGCAAGGAACGCATGATAGAAAACTTCAACATTTTCGATTTTGAGTTGAGCGCTGAACACATGGCAATCGTTGCTTCACTTGACACAAGACAGAGTCTGTTTTTCGACCACCGTAATCCGGCAATGGTAAAAATGCTGGGAAGTTATAAGTTACCGGAGTAATTAGAATGCTGACAACTACAAGTATAACGGTAATTCTGGATAAGGAAATCTTACCGATGTACATATCGAAAGGCTTTCTATGAGCAAGCCTTTCGAGTGTGCACTCGCCCTTTTCGCTCATAGAGAAAGGGACGATAACGAAACTCTCCTTCATTCTAACTTAAAAGATGTCACAACTATGAAAAAGCTAATCATACTATCACTATTAATTGCCTTCAGTTTTTCAATTGAAGCACAAAAACAGAAGAAAATGGAATCAAACACATTACAAACCTTGCAGGATAAACTTGCTCTTAAAGAATTGGTCGATGTATTCTCAATACTTGCTGACCAAAAAGAAATAGAAAAGCAAACTATGCTTTTTACTGAAGACGCTACTGTGGAAACGTTATTCAATGGCCAGATCATATCTTCATTACACGGCAGAAAGCAACTTGGTGAGGCTTTTGGCGGTTTCCTGAATCAATTCGAAACGGTATATCACATCAACGGTCAGCAGACGGTAACAGTCAACGGGAATAAGGCTTCGGGGATTTCCTATTGCCTGGTGACTTTGATAGGATCGGAAAACGGGAAAAAGGTAAAGACTACCAACGGAGTGTACTACAACGATGAATATTTAAAACAAAATGGGAAATGGTTGATCGCCAATAGAAAGTCTACTTTTGCCTGGCAGGATAAACAAGAGGTACGTCCTTAAAGGTAAACTATAATTCGCCTACTGTGTTTTTTTAATAATACTCAAGCTACTTACACCTGTTATCCATAGGCGTAAGCAGCTTTCAACTTAAAACAGCATGAAGAAAATAAATGTCATTATCACCGGCGCCACAGGTATGATTGGTGAAAGTGTACTGGACCAATGTCTGAAACACGAGCAAATCGGGCAGGTATTGATTATCAATCGTCGTCCGTCAGGTTTTCAGCATCCTAAGCTCAAAGAGCTTGTTTTACCCGACCTGGCTGAAGTAACCACAATAAAAGAAGAATTAAAAGCGTATGATGCCTGCTTCTTTTGCATCGGAATCTCTTCGATCGGAATGGATGAAGAAAAATATACACGTCTTACTTATACCCTTACAATGAATTTTGCCCGTGTGCTTGCAGAAGCTAATCCGGCAATGACCTTCTGTTATATCTCCGGCGCCGGAACCGATAGCACAGAAAAAGGCCGTACCATGTGGGCTCGTGTAAAGGGTAAAACCGAAAATGACCTGATGAAACTGGGCTTCAAACACGTTTACAACTTCCGTCCTGCGGCATTGATTCCTTATCTGGAAATAAAACCCAACCAAACTTACCAATCGGTCAAATACCTGAAATGGCTTTTGATTCTGCTTCGACCTCTGTTCCCGAATAATATTCTGAAGCTTTCTGATTTTGCTATTGCAATGATCAATAGTTCGCTTGTTGGTTATCCAAAACAGATATTGGAGGCAAAAGATATCAAAGCATTGGCTCTCTACCGAACGGAATAGGGCGTTATGAGAGTACAAAGAGTGAATTAACCGCTCATTTCCTACTTGATTTTGTGGAGAAAGATTCATTTGGTTTTGATTATTATACTGACGATTTTCGGAAATGATACTGAATGTTTTTGAAAAAGAAAAGCAACTTATTATGGAAAGATGTACATTTGTAATTGAGAAAGATGTACATCAATGATGTGAAAATATGTACATCTATTGAGTTGATAGATGTACATATTTGAGAAAATTCATCAGGTAGTTATTTATAAACTTACAGTATCATTGAAATAAAAGTAACGGATAAATATTAGAAAGCTATGGGATTCAAATACATTGTAAAGACGAAGCGTAGCGGTGTGGGTGAAAAGAAAGCCAAATATTACGCAATACCTGTGCGCTCGGGCGAAATAGATACACGTCGATTGGCCAAAGAGTTATCTGAACGCTGTACCCTGACGGAAACCGATGTTCGGGCTACTTTGATTGGCTTGGTTGAGATCATGGAGGAATATCTTCATCAGGGATATAGCATCCGGTTAGAGGATTTGGGCCGATTTACCGTTTCGGTAACGAGCGATGGTCATGAGACTCCGGATGAGTGCACACCTAAACGTGTAAAAGCGAAGAAGATTTGCTTTATGGCGGATAAGCGTTTGAAAGAGAATCTGAGACGTGTGGAATTTGCCAGAAAGAAGTAGAATAAGTGAGCAGTGGTGGATTGAGAATCAATCATGGATGGTGATTCCTCCTGTCGCACCAGATATAAAACCATAGAAAAGTGATGCGTGGCTAAGGCGAATGTGTCATCCGACTTTCCTGTATTATGAAGGAATTTTATTCCGAAAACAAATAGACAGAACATTTTAAGCATTTCTAAAATGCTTAATTTTATAGCGGAATAGTTTGTTGTCGGATTGAAAATCCTAGTTGTAACTAAGAGGCCGGAATACAATCCCGCCCCGACGGTTTCGCAATATTCTACGGTATATCCGGAGGAACGGGCGGAATTGACAGACTACGGGGAATGGGGAATTGCCAACCAATGGTTTTCAATCACCTTAGTGTCGGGATTTTAACCCGTTTTTGCTTAATCTTTTCCCGGTCCGTGATTAAATTTCGTGCCTTTGCCGATAGTGTAGAATTGACCGCCTGCGACATAATGCACAGTACGCAATTCATCCGGTGCGTCATCAAAAATCCAATGTCCGTTTTTAAATACACGGTCATCGCTCCAAGCCGCGACGATTTCACTCATAAACAAGTCAATATTCTGTTCTTGATGCGGATTGGGAATTACTTTACAAACTAACCAACCTGCACAACCTTCTACCATTGGAATATCAAATTCTTCTTGATAAAACAAGGGCAGATTATCAAGTTTGTTAGGCATCGTGTTTTTGCTGTGTTCTCCCACATATAGAACGGTTTCCATTTGTTGAGCCGTAGGAATATGCACAACGAAATAACCGCTCTTTTCTACAAGCTGGCGGGTGTCGGCTTGTTTGCCGATATAGGCGATTACTTTATTTGGACCGCCAATACCGACCCAAGCGGCTGCCATTACATTTTCATCGCCATCGTGTTTGGCGGAAATCATTGTAGTAGGTCCTACTTGTAACAAGCGGTAGGCTTTACTTAATTCAACTGATTTTATTGCCATAATCTGTTCCTTTTATGTTATTTAGTTCGTGTTTATTTGTAGGTGTTTGGTAGGGTGATGCTCGTTTTAAAATAGTTTTGAGACAACCTTATCTTAACTTTACTCCTTCACGAAATGCCTTACCTGCCGTTTCTCCGAGCTGGATATAGGTCTGATGTACCGTTTCGTGGCAGATCAAATTCATCTTCCGGATATCCGGATAGCCATCTTCTCCCACATATTTATCATCAACCAGAATGCCGACGATATCGGCGATGAGGTGGTAGCAATCGCGAGACGTCGCATCATCGAGTACCTCTTTGACACGGCACTCCAGTGTCAATGGAAACTCCGTGAAGAGAGGTGCATTGACATCCGGGGCCTTCTCTACCGTCCAGCCCGTCTTGGCTATCTTATTCGGTTCACGGAGACTGCTGGCAATACCTACATAGTCAGCTCCAACCATAGTATCTTTGTTGGCTAACGCCAGCGTAAATTCACCGCATTCCTGTAGATTCAGAGTTGTCTGGCGTCTTTTTCCCAAAAAGAGGGAGATTTCAGTGTGGTCCCAACTACCACCACAATCAGCATTCATGGCATTTGGTTTGCCGTCCTTGTCGTATGTGCCGATAATCATTACCGGCTTCGGGAAGAGCCATCCCGCTGGTCCAAATTTCTTCATATTCATACCTTATTATTAGTGTTGCAAAATTACTCCAACATGAGGGCAGCGTTATAACACTAAAACAAGTAGAAATGTCACTTTTTGCAGTTTAGTTATCTTTTTGTTGTTTTTATTACCTTTGCGTTATTATCAATCATGTAAACTAGGTATGGCAAAGCAAGAAGAAGTTGATAAACAAACTTTTATCATTAGCGAAAATGATGTTGTTTTCACCAATGATATATATGATGCCATGTCTGACAAGCATCTTGATACCTGTCTCCATTTGGTTGTTCTTTCAGGAAATATGACATTTTGTATTGGTATAAAGAGCTTTGCTGCCGGCAAAGACGACTGTATTATTATTCCAAACAGGACTTCGATTACAGACATCAGGGCGACAGATGATTTCACAATGACCGGTGTTATCGTCTCTAATAAATTTATGCATGTGGCTCTTCCTAAAAGCAACTATGAGGCGACGGGGCTGCTTGCGATGGCAAATAATCCAGTTATACCTTTGTCGGCTGAAGAAGCGGAGCGGATTATTTCTGATTTCAATCAGGTTAAGTTCCGCTATAACAGGTTTTCACATGTTTATTATGCCGAAATGGTGGTTCGTGCCGTGGAGATGATGGTTCTTGATATGTATGATATCCATTCCGGGTATCATGCGGATGATTTGAAAGGTATGGATCAGAGTGCATGGATTCTGAGAAAGTTTGTGCACCTCCTTCAGAAAGGATTGTACAGGAAATACCGGAAGGTAGAATATTATGCATCTTTGCTGAATGTAAGTCCTCAATACCTTTCCGAATGTTGCATCAAGGCAAATGGGCACAATGCCTCTTTTTTCATCGAACGCTTTACTGCTGAGGAGATAGCCGGGCTGCTGAAGAGAGAAGATCTTTCAATTGCTGATGTGGCTTATCAGCTGGATTTCGACACAACAAGTTATTTTACTCGTTACGTCAAACGAGTTTTGGGTATGACACCCAGTGAATACAAGGCTCGATTCAATCTGAAAAAGTGATATTCTATCCACGGCTGACAGTATTCTCCCAGATCAGTGCAACGTGTAAAAATAGCGAGTGCCGGGGAACCAGAAGACCGAGCCTTGAACTCTAATACGATTATTTATTTTGTGTATCCAAATGATTTAAATATTCATACCCCCATTTTCTCATATCCCGGACAATTGGATAAATACTCTCTCCATACGCTGTGAGGAAGTACTCAACATGCAGAGGTACCTCCTGAAACACTTTACGAACAATTATGCCATCCTTTTCTAATTCACTTAGTTGTTTCGCAATCATCCTTTCACTGATAGTCGGTAAGGTTCGTTTTATCTCACTAAAACGGTTTCTTCCTTTTTTTATCAAAACGATTATTGTCGTTTTACATTTACCTTTGATAATCTTCAAGAAAACATCAGACGGACAAATAATCTCAGTTTTTTTTATCTCATCCATTTTATAGAATCGTGGTTATCAGCAATTATGAATAGTATGTTAGTTACTGTACTTTTTGTAAGTTATTGTTTCACACAAAATTATTGCCCAAATTTACACCAAAATTTGATGATATGGAGATAAAATTCAAAGCATTAGTAGTAAAAGAAGTAGATGGTGTTTTTGTTAAGGCTGTGGAAAATCTAACTCTCGCAGATTTGCCTGAAAATGAAGTGTTGATAAAGGTTAGCTATTCTTCGATTAATTATAAAGATGCCCTTTCTGCATCAGGAAATAAAGGTGTGACAAAGAAATATCCACATATACCTGGTATTGATGCTGTAGGCAAGGTTGTTTTATCCTCTGTAGAGGATATTAAAACCGATACACTTGTACTGGTAACAGGGTACGATTTGGGGATGAATACTTTTGGTGGATTTGGAGAATATATCAGCGTGCCTGCGGCTTGGGTTATTCCTCTTCCTGAAGCATTCACAGAACGAGAAGCTATGTATTTCGGTACTGCCGGCCTGACTGCCGGACTTTCTGTCTCAGGCCTTATCAACAATGGTATTACTCCGGAAAAAGGAAAAATAGTAGTCAGTGGAGCGACAGGTGGAGTTGGTAGTCTTTCTATTGCTATACTAAAACACTTAGGGTATAAAGTTGTAGCTGTTTCCGGAAAGAGTAACGCAAAGCTTCTCGAAGATACATTAAAGGTTGATGAGATAATTACAAGAGATGAATTTATTGCTAAATGCGATAGCAGACCTTTATCTAAAAGTGAGTTTGCTGCTGGTATTGATACTGTTGGAGGTAATATATTATCCGGGATGTTGAAATCTGTCAATTATAACGGTGTTGTGACCTGTTGTGGAATGATTGCTTCTTCGCAATTAGAGACGAGTATTTTTCCATTCATTCTAAGAGGTGTAAAGTTAATTGGTATTGATTCTGTCGAAATCCCCAAAGATGAGAAAAAACATATATGGAATTTGTTATCTACAATATGGAAACCAGATCAGCTGGAAGAAATTACTAAAGAAGTAAGTCTTGAAGAATTGCCAATTATACTTGATCAGATGCTTTTGGGGAATATTAAAGGAAGATATGTGTTAAAACACAACTTTTAAATTGTGCTCAGTTTGGAGTAGCATAGGACAACCGTAGTTCGGTAGTTGAGCGAAGACTTAATCTTCGTTCGAGCTAAAATCAAGCCTCCCGGCTTGCATCAAGTCCGTGATAGCAAGAATAAGAAAGCAGTTTCAGCAACAAAATGGTCTGAAGCTGCTTTTTGCATAATGCATATTGGAGAATTAGGAATAATTGGAGAGTGATTATTGTTTTGAATGGTCATTCGGAAATCCGGAGTCTTTTATACGGAGAACCTTATTCTTCTTTACTGACCTTTTCAGCAAAATAGTTTGAGCCGTAGGGAAAACCATCCCCTGCGGCTCTTGTTCTATTTTTGTACCTGTAAAACAATAAGTCCCATATTGATTATGAATCTACAAGCTACAATACGTATTAACCTTTTGCCTTACATCGTTTACCCTCTCACACTGAATGTAAATGAAGTCTTACCTGAAAAATAAATAATTATGAGAACGAGATCAATTCTATTCGGCATTTTAGTTGCCTTTGTTTCAATGATTAGTATCCATGCGCAGACTCCCGTGAGTAAGAAAAAGATTTTGGTGGCTTACTTTTCTCACAGTGGAAATACCCGCTTTGTCGCCAACCAAATTAAGAATGCAACCGGCGGTGATATTTTTGAAATCCAATCGGTGAAACCATACCCGCAGGATTACCAAACTGTGGTCGATCAGGCCAAAAGAGAAATCAACTCGAATTATAAACCCGCACTGAAAACCAAAATCAGCAATATCGGGCAATATGATGTCATTTTCATTGGTTCGCCCAACTGGTGGAGTACCATCGCCCCTCCGGTAGCGACATTCTTATCCAGCTATAACCTGGAAGGGAAAACCATCGTGCCGTTTATGACTCATGAAGGTACCCGCATGGGGCATAGCGTTCTGGATATTAAAAAGCTTTGTCCGAAATCTACGGTACTGGAAGGGCTTCCCATCAGAGGTGGAGATGTAGGCCGCTCTCGTAGCGATGTGGAGAAATGGCTGCGAAAGCTGGAGCTGGAGAAGTGATTAAAATGAAAATAACTACGAATACAATGAAGAAGATTCTTATCGCCTATTATTCGCGTAAAGGGCAGAACTATAAAGGAGGCAGCATCGTAAATCTGCCGGTTGGCAACACGGAGGTGATTGCCAAAAAGATTCAACAACTTACCGGTGGTGATTTGTTTGAAATTCAAACCGTAAAGACCTACCCGGCAGATTACATGGAGACAACCCGTGTGGCGCAGGATGAATTAAGTCAGGATGCAAGACCCGAATTATCGGAATACCTCAATAATCCGGATGAGTACGATGTGATCTATCTGGGATACCCCAACTGGTGGGGCACTTTCCCGATGGCAATATGTACGTTTCTGGAATCCTTTGATACTTCCGGCAAAACAATCATTCCTTTTTGTACACATGAAGGCAGTGGATCAGGTCATAGTGAAAGGGACATAAAGCGCTTATGCCCGGAGGCTATGGTTGAAAAAGGAATTGCCATTCGCGGTGGAAGTGTTACCGGAGCGGATGGAGTATTGAAAACGTGGTTGGGAAAATGAAAATACCTCAGTTGAGGTGAATTAAAAACGAATAACAATGAAGAATACGGATGAAAAAGGACTGTTGCACGAAGAAGAATATGATGCCTTCAATCCGGAATTGATTGCGCAAAGGAAGAAAGCTGCAGAATTGACAATGAAATTCAATACCTCCGGCGATAAAGCATTTCTGGAAGAGCTATTTGACCGGAAAATGGATGATGTCGTAATCACAGCTCCCTTTCATTGTAATTATGGCGGTGAAAAGCTGAAGTTTGGAAAGAAGGTATATATTAATTTCAATTGCACCTTTCAGCCTTGTGCGGGCATTGAAATCGGAGATCACACCTTTATTGGGCCGAATGTACAGTTGTACACCGCTATTCACCCCGTTGATCCCGAAGAACGAATAAAGGATATTGCTACCTGTCGTGGCATTAAGATTGGAGCCGGAGCCTGGATTGGGGGAGGAGCGATCATTCTGCCCGGTGTGGTAATCGGCGATGGAGTAACCATTGGGGCTGGAAGTGTTGTAACAAAAAGTATTCCAGCGCGTTCGGTTGCTGTGGGCAATCCCTGTCGGGTGATTCGCTCAATATAGACACATAGTGTAATTCTGAGCTTTTCAACAAAATAGTTTGAGCCGCAGGGAAAAACAATCCCTGCGGCTCTTCTGTTATTTTTGCATGGTGAAAACATACAATGTTTCTCTTAATAATCAGACTACTACCACCCCCTAAACAGAAAGCTATGATAGCAGAACATTCCGGATCGTTGAGGTTTCATTACCACGATATCTTTTTTACCTATTATCATCCTGATGAGATCAGTTGTTCCAAAATGGTCAAAGAACACATGCTGGTTTACGTCTATTCCGGAGAAATGATTCTGGAAAAAGAGGGTAAAAAGGTGATTGTCGGAAAAGGAGAATGTGTATTTATCCGTCGGGACAATACAGTGACCATGACCAAGCAACGCAAAGGGAATGAGGGTTTCAGGGCGATCTTTATGAACTTTAAGCGCAACTTTTTACGTGAGTTCTATCAGACGATTGACCACCGGATCTTGCCTCTGGAAGCTGAAAAGCATAAGCCGAGTGTAATCAAATTGCCCCATACGCCCGATATCCAGAGCCTGTTTCAGTCGATGACTCCCTATTTTGATTCGGACAAAGAGCCGGCAAAGGAGCTGATGCATCTCAAGCTACAGGAAGGGGTTTACTCCCTGTTGAATATCGATAATCGTTTCTATCCGGCCTTGTTTGACTTTACCGAACCGTGGAAGATTGATATTCTCGATTTTATGAATGATAATTACATGTACGATTTGTCAGTTGAAGATATTGCAGGTTTTACCGGAAGAAGCCTGGCTACCTTCAAACGTGACTTCAAAAAAATCAGTCCGCTTTCTCCACAGAAGTGGCTGATTGATAAACGCCTGCGGGTGGCATACGATAAACTGCGACATGAAAACAGGAAAATATCGGATGTCTATCTGGAAGTCGGATTCAAGAATCTGTCTCACTTTTCATCGGCATTCAAGCGGCAGTTTGGCTATGCCCCGAGTAGTGAAGGTGAGCTTTTGGGCAAAATAGTTTGAGCTTCCGGGAAAAACACCGCAGGTGCTTCTTACCGTAATTTTGCATCAGATTAAAACAACAGGAAGAGTTACTAACATCAAATTAAATAGCAATAGAATTATGTTTGACTTTAATTATTACAATCCTACCCGAATCGAATTCGGAAAAGGCAAAGAAGCCAATATCGGTACATACATCGCAGAGTATGGCGTATCAAAAGTCTTAATCGTTTACGGTTCTGACCGCATTAAGAGGGATGGTCTGTTCGATACCGTGACCAAATCACTTGCTGATAACGGAGTTTCTTTTGAAGAGCTGGGCGGAGTGCAGAGTAATCCGCTTTTGAGCAAAGTGAAAGAAGGTATTGAGATTGCTAAATCGAAAGGCGTTGAGGCTGTATTGGCTGTTGGAGGCGGTTCCGTGCTTGACTCTTCCAAATCAATTGCGGCTGGTGCTAAATATGACGGTGATGTGTGGGATTTCTTCCTTCACAAAGCAGAACCGATGCAAAATCTGTTGATTTTCGACATCATGACGCTTGCCGCTACCGGTAGTGAAATGAACAACTATGCAGTGGTAACTAACGACGAGACCAAACAGAAACTGAGTCTTGCCGGTCCCTCTACTTTCCCGACTGTTTCGGTGATTAATCCTGAATTGCAGGCATCCGTTACCCGCGACTATTTGGTTTATTCGGCTGCCGATATTTTTGCGCACAGTCTGGATTTGTATCTGTCAGCAACCTATCTGCCGGGATTTATTGCCGGTCATGTCGAAAATATTCTGAAGACAGTTATTCGTACGACTGAGATCCTGCTTGCCGACTCAACCAATTACGAAGCACGGGCTGAATTTGCATGGGCTGCTACTCAAGCGTTGAACTTCACCACCTTCTGTGGGGTACAAAACAACCGCTTCGATACGCACTTTCTCGAACATACCCTTTCGGCTGAATACAATATCGCACACGGTGCAGGTCTGTCTATCATTATGCCGGCCTGGATGAAATGGCAGAAAAACAATCTACCAGATCGTTTCGAACAGTTTGCGAAAGTAATGTTCAACGTGGAAGGAGCCGATGCCGGTATTGAAGCATTGAAAAACTGGTATTCAAAAATTGGTACTCCGGTAACGTTGAAAGAAGGTAATATTCCGGAAGAAGACATTCCCGTACTGGTAGAGAAACTATCGGCAGTGGCTGCTATGTGGGGAGCTACAGCACTTTATACTCCGGATATGATTCGTACGGTATTGGAAAATGCAAAGTAATCCTGATAAGTTATGAAACGAATAACATCAATATTAATGCTGGTTCTGGTTGTATCCGGGCAAATGTTCGGAAACGCAAATCAAAAAACAAAACGAATGAAACAAACAGAATATTATACATTTAAATTGAGTGATAAGGTTACCCGCCAAAAAGTTCACTTTAAGAACCGTTATGGTATCACCTTGACCGGCGATTTATACTCACCAAAAAACAAGAGTAGCGAAGTTTTGCCTGCACTGGCTATCAGCGGACCTTTCGGCGCGGTAAAAGAACAATCATCGGGATTGTATGCCAATCAAATGGCGGAGCGTGGCTTTATCGCCCTTGCTTTCGACCCGTCTTACACCGGCGAGAGTGGAGGAGAACCTCGTAATATAGCTTCTCCGGACATCAACACTGAAGATTTCAGTGCAGCAGTTGACTTTCTGGGAATACAAAAAAATATCGACCGGAATAAGATCGGGATTATCGGTATCTGTGGTTTCGGCGGTTTTGCCTTGAACGCTACCGCGGCGGATAAACGAGTAAAAGCAGTGGCCACAACCAGTATGTACGACATGACAAGAGTGTCGTCAAAAGGTTATTACGATGCTATGACATTGGAACAACGTACCCAGATGCTGGAACAAATCGGTAAACAACGTTGGACTGATGCCGAAAAAGGGACTGCAAACTATGACAAATCGCATGGCCTGCCTGAAAAACTGACGGGTAAGGAACCTCAGTTTATACAGGATTACCACAACTATTACAAAACACCCAGAGGGTTTCATCCGCGTTCTATCAATTCCAACGGTGCCTGGGCATCTACCTCGGTGGTCTCTTTTATGAATATGCCGATTCTGGCTTATATCAAAGAGATTTCGCCACGTCCGCTGCTGATTATTGCCGGCGAAAAAGCACATTCACGTTACATGAGTGAAGATGCCTACAAAGCAGCTAACGAGCCGAAGGAACTGATGATTATTCCGGGGGCAGTTCACGTGGATTTGTATGATAAAGTGGATGTAATTCCTTTTGACAAACTGGAAAACTTCTTTAAAACGAATTTGAAATAAAACATTATAGTGAGGGTGTGACTTAAAATCATGCCCTCACTTAGCAAAATCAACTACAATGAATACAAAAGATATTTTTCCAAAAGGACAAAAAGCACCGGCTTACTTCACCGGAGATGCCTGGGTGGAAATGCTGATAACCGATGTGGCAACGTATGATTTGATGAGTTATAATGTAACCTTTGCACCAGGCAGCCGCAATTATTGGCACCAGCATTCCCAGGGACAACTACTGCTTTGTACCTCTGGCGAGGGCTATTATCAGGAGAAAGGTAAACCTGCACAACTATTGAAAGCCGGTGATGTGGTGGAAATCAAACCTAAAGTTATTCACTGGCACGGTGCAACCGCTCATAGCGAATTTGTACACGTGGGCATTACCCCTAAAGCAAGTATCAACCAGGTTACCTGGCTCGAACCGGTGAACGATGAAGAGTATGCATCCAATATTTGAACGACTTCACGCAGGAGAAACAGTACCGTTCAGCGATGCAGCTTACTCCGAAATAGGGAAAGTGGCTGCCCGCACTATGGAACTTTCTGTAGAGCTCAATAACGCACCTGATGTACCGACCGCCCGAAGGATATTGAGCCAGATCACGGGTCAGAACATAGATGAGAGTACGACCCTGTTTACACCTTTTCATGTCAATCTGGGTATTTTCACCCGCATCGGTAAAAATGTATTTATAAATTCGGACTGTTCGTTCCTGGACATCGGAGGTATCACCATCGAAGATGAAGTGCTGATTGGCCCCAAAGTAAGTATCATTACCGAAGGGCATCCAATTGACCCAAAAGATAGAAAATCACTGATCGTAAAACCGATTGTCATCAAACGAAATGCCTGGATTGGTGCCGGAGCAACTATATTGCCCGGCGTCACAGTCGGAGAGAACTCGGTCGTCGCTGCCGGAGCTGTAGTTGCTAAAGATGTTCCGGCCAATACAGTTGTGGCTGGAGTACCTGCCAAATATACAAAAACAATCGGTTAATGATAAATATGAAACGAACAATTATAATCATATTTCTCTGTTTTGTGAAGAGTCTTGATACTGATGCCCAAAATGTGCCACAGATAAAAATGACTGTAGGAGCCAATGTGTTTATTGTAAATACATTCGACAATGCTACAGCAAAAGCTTTTTTGGCATTGTTGCCGATGACTATTCGGATGAACGAACTGAACGGAAATGAGAAGTATTATTATTTATCTGACAATTTGCCAACAAATTCCTCTGTTCAGGCAACAATCAATGCCGGAGATATAATGCTTTGGGGCTCAAACTGTCTGGTGCTGTTTTACGAAACATTTTCCACCTCATATAGTTATACAAAAATTGGAAGTATTGAAAACCCTGGCGAACTTAAACAGGCGGTAGGCTCGGATAATCCGACTGTGAAATTTGAATTGATGCAAACAAGCGGAATCCAAAACACGAATTCAGGAATTGACTTTTATGTGGATTCGGATAATGGTATTGTGCATTTTACGAACGTTGTAGATAAAATTGTATTGATCGATATGTCAGGCCACACGATTGCAAGCAACTCAAAGAACAATCAGCTGAAGATTCACTCTGTGCCGAAAGGTATTTATATATTGAAGATTTCAAATAACGAATCAATTCGTGATTTCAAGGTTATATTGAAATAGAAATCTATGATATGAATAGAAAAAAGAACCTCTCTCTTAGAAAGAAAAAGATAAAACAAGAGCCTTAGAACCTACTCTTAGGCTCTTGTTTTAATTATTTGACCTGTATTCGTTCGGGGTAAATCCCGTTTCATTTTTAAATAGCCGGCTGAAGTGCTGAGGATATTTAAAGCCCAGTTCAAATGCGATATCTCCAATTGATTTCCGGGTGTCAAATATCCGCTCTTTCGCCAGTTCAATAATCTTCAGCTGAATGTGTTCCTGAGCCGTTTTACCTGTCTCTTTCCGAATTAGATCGCCAAAATAATTGGGCGATAAATGCAATTGGTCTGCACAATATTTTACTGTAGGAAAACCTACTGTCTGAGGCATTTCTGATTCAAAATATTTATTCAACAAGTTCTCGAATCGAGTCAGAATATCTTTATTCTCGATATTCCGTGTGATAAACTGACGGTCGTAGAAACGGACACTGTAGCTTAACAGCAATTCAATATTGGTGACAATCAATCGACGGCTGTGCTTATCAATTGCATGTCGCAGCTCAATGCCGATTTTCTGCATGCAATCAATCACAATCTGCTTTTCCTGTTCTGACAAATGCAACGCTTCATTCACTTCGTACGAAAAGAAAGTATAGTCTTTCATGGCGTGTGCCAGCGATGTCCCCTTCAATAAATCCGGATGAAACAACAATGCCCAACCCATCGGTTGCATCGGCTCACCATTGTTTTCAATGTCCATTACCTGCCCCGGAGCCATAAACAAAAGGGTTCCCTCGCGATAATCGTAAATATTGCGTCCATAGCGTATATCTCCGCATTTGGTGTCTTTCAGAAAGATAGCGTAAAACCCCATATTTTGACGCAGGTGGACAAATGGGCCGACTTTCGAAAAATCAACAACACTTACCAGAGGATGCAAGGTTTCGACTCCCACCATATCATTGTAATCGGCTATTGATTCCAGTATAACCGTTTCATTCATAGTCTTTTTATTTGATTGATTGATACAAAGTTATTCTTTTTCCATCTGTTCCGTACTGCAAACCTGCATAATCTGTAAAAATGGTAGAAAGCCCTGTAATTGGTATAAATTCTCTCCGGTTTTTTGACCGAATTTTGCATCATCATTTAAACAAACAAATTATCAATTATGGCAATAGTTTCTATTATCTATTTCAGCGGAGCCGGTCATACCGAAAAACTGGCCGAAGCTGTAGGAAAAGGCGCTGCATCCATCAGCGGAATCAGTACGAATCTTATCTCCATCAAAGGCGATGATATCGTAAACGGTCGTTATACCAATGAAGCTGTGATTAGTCAGCTGGACGAAAGCGACGCTATTATTTTCGGTGCACCTACTTACATGAGTGGACCGGCTGCACAATTTAAGGCATTTGCCGATGCTACTGTCGGAAGCTGGTTTAACCAGAAATGGAAAGACAAACTGGCGGCTGGTTTTACCATCTCGGGCGCTCCCAGCGGTGACAAACAAGGCACACTTCAGTTTTTTCAATCATTTGCCATGTCACACAGTATGTTGTGGGTGAGTCTGGGGGAATTGCCCGGTCAACCTGACGGGGTTAACCGTTTGGGCTCATGGGGAGGAGCAATGGCTTTGGCCAGTCAGGAGCCTACCGATGTAGCTCCTAATGCCGAAGATAAACTGACAGGAGAAAAACTCGGCGCTCGCGTGGCTGGGCTGGCACTAAAAATGAAGTAACAAACCCATTCAAAAGAAATTGTTAAACCGGGCGGGATATGATGCAGACAAACTTGTCTATACAGCTGGTCTATCGCTCTTTATTCTGAAATAAAATGAACAACTTACCCAAAATTGCTTTAGGAACGTGGTCGTGGGGAACCGGTTTTGCCGGAGGTGACCAGGTATTTGGTAATAATCTGAATGCCGAAGATTTACAACCTGTATTTGATGCCGCCATGCAAGGCGGACTGAATCTTTGGGATACGGCCGCAGTGTATGGCATGGGTTCGTCCGAATCGCTTCTTGCTGAATTCGTACAGCAATATCCCCGTGAAGAAATCGTCTTGTCCACAAAATTTACACCGCAAATAGCGGGTAACGGAGCCAATCCGGTGGAAGATATGCTGAACATTAGTTTACAACGCTTCAATACGGACTATATGGATATTTACTGGATTCACAATCCAATGGATGTGGAAAAATGGACACCGGGTTTAATACCGTTACTTAAAAGCGGAAAAGTAAAACGAGTGGGGGTGTCAAATCATAACCTTGCTCAGATTAAGCGGGCAAACGATATTCTGGCACAAGAAGGATTCAGCATCTCGGCTGTTCAAAACCATTATAGTCTGTTGTACAGGTCGTCCGAAGAAGCTGGTATCCTGGATTACTGCAAGGAGAATAACATTGCTTTTTTTGCCTATATGGTGTTGGAACAAGGTGCTTTATCGGGTAAATACAATGTAGCTAATCCCCTTCCAGAGGGCAGCGGGCGCGGACAGACCTACAATAAAGTACTTCAGCAACTGGAAGAACTTACTGACGTTATGAAAGAAATCGGTAGCAGTCGTGAGGCTTCGGTTGCACAAGTGGCTATTGCATGGGCTATTGCTAAAAATACTTTACCCATCATTGGTGTAACAAAAGTCGCTCATGTGGAAGATGCTATAAAAGCAGCACAAATAACACTGACACCCGAAGAAATGCAACGTCTTGAAACGCTTGCAACGGCTACCGGCGTAGATACCCGTGGCGGTTGGGAGAATCCGATGAACTAATTTTTAATGGCTATAAAACGGAAGATATGAACAGAGTTTTTGCTGATATAAGCATGGATTTGAATAATCCAATTCCAAATATGGAACAACTCCTAAAAGAAGAACACGAAGTAGCCGGAAGGTGGAAAACAGACGGTAAACTGGAACATCTCTTTGCTAAGGAGAATGCTAATGGTGTTATTCTGGTTTTTAAAGAGGTGGATATTGAAACTGTAAAACAAATGATTCCAACGCTTCCTCTTTACCCGTATTTTGATGCTGTTGACTATGCAGCTTACAATAAAGTGTACTAAATCAGAGTTGCCTGTCTTTGTGTAAATAGTTGATAGCCTTTACAGAGACTCTTGCCAGCTTTTTGTCTGGCAAGAGTCTCTGGTTAAAAAGAAATCCTATGGTGCCCGTCATCCTGGTCGGTCGTCAAAAGTTATTTATCAGGGATGTCTTAATTGATCAAGGCAGCACCGTATACCGGAAGTTTTTGTATCTGACCACACCGTCACCCATGGCACAAAGTCCGATTCTCAGGCTCATAAATCCACTCAGCACGTTGTGGTGCATACCCGATACCTCCAGCGAGTTTTCAATCTTCACCCACTGCTTACCGTCCTTGCTATAATACATATCAACGGTATTGTTTTTGTTGACCAGACGCAGATACACATGTCTGTTAATCAAATTCTTTACCGTAGGAAATTGCCAACCTCTCAGGTTCGCCAGAATATTGCAGGAGTCAGCCAGAATACCGGAACAAGCCTGTTTGTTGTAAAATAAGACCAATCCACCCGTTGCATTTCCTTCAATGGATAATTCCACGTCGGCCATGTAGGAGTGAGTGGGCGGGATGCAGAGCATAGGCGAACAATCGGCGACTGAATGTCCCTGTGCCCGGAGTTCCAGCGACTGGTTTTCCAGTTTGAATCGTCCAGGATTGTATTCACCGAAGAATTTCCATTGTGATTTTAGTTCTTTTCCAGAAAAGTCATCGTTAAGATTGTAGCTTTCTGTCTGATTCTTATTTATTTTAATTTGGACCGGTTGGTCAACCTTTGCGTTTTGAGCTATTTTATACCATCCGTCTTGTGTCCATTCCACAGGTAAGAGCATAGTTTGCCGTCCCATGTTGTAATGACCGTTTTCGTATCCATGAAACAGAATCCATGATTTATTTGCAGCATCGTCGAATAGTGTTCCGTGACCGATTGAACACCACTGTTGGCTATTATTCTGTGCTCTGAGAATAGGATTGTAGGGTGAATTCTCCCATGGCCCCAGTGGAGAGCGGGAGCGGGCGGAGATAATCATGTGCCCGGTGGCAGGACCGGCAGTTCCACCTTCGGCAACGGTAAGGTAATAGTAATCCCCGTGTTTGGTCAGTTTCGGGCCTTCCATACAAAAACATTCGATGGACCAATCATTCGGAATCGTCCAGCCGTCATATACCTTGCGGGCTTCTCCGGTTGTTCGCAGTCCGTCTTCTGACAGCGGAACGTAAGTCCCGTTGCTGAAATAGAGATACCGGTTTCCCTTTTCATCCGTTATGTGTCCCGGATCAATGTAGCCGATTTTCAGATCGACAGGATTACTCCATGGGCCTTCAATGGAAGGTGCTGACACGACATAATTGGTATTATTGGCAGGAAAGTAGATGTAATACCTGTTTTTGTATTTGACCAGGTCGGGAGCCCAGACTGAACCTACATATTTATGCAAAGCTGCCGCCACCGGCTGCCAATTAATCAGGTCGGTAGAGTGCCATATCTGCAATCCGGGATAGTATTCGAATGAAGAGTGGACGATGTAATAATCCTTTCCATCGCGTAAAATACTTGGATCGGGATAATCGCCGGCAAAGACCGGATTGAGGTAAGTTCCTTCAGCCGGATGACTGAATTGTTGCTGGGCCTGCATCTGATACATCAGCAGCAAGAAGAGTAGGAGCGTGGTAGTTTTCTTCATGGAATCTTAAGTTGTTTGTTTGGTATTATTTGCAGGCAAAATTACTCAAACTGATTTCTGGTGAATGGTATCAAATCGTTCTGATTGGGGTATGAAATCGTAACTTAGGTATGGCGCAATTCCTGTTACAGTAGAATCTTACGGGTGCAGCGGTTTTTAACTGCTGATTCTCATCTAATATTATCGCGGTTACATCCCGATTGCGATTCGGGACACGGCACCTGTAGGTTAATTTCTCAAGTAGCTTTGCTATAACAAACATTGAGCTTTTAGACAAATATGTTTGAGCCGCAGAGAAAAACACTCGGGTTGGCATATAGACTACTTTTGTTCTGTAAATTAATAACCAAACATCATGCAAACAAGAAAATTAGGAAATAGCGGGCTGGAGGTATCAGCCTTAGGGTTAGGCTGCATGGGAATGAGCTTCGGCTATGGCCAACCTGCCGATAAGCAGGAAATGATTGCCCTGATCCGCAAAGCGGTGGAAAGCGGAGTTACATTCTTTGATACCGCCGAAGTGTACGGACCTTTCACCAACGAAGAGTTGGTAGGTGAGGCGCTCGAGCCCTTCAAAAACGAGGTGGTGATAGCCACCAAATTCGGATTTAATGTTGGTGGCATTGCAGGAGGACTCAACAGCCGTCCGGAGCATATCCGAGAAGTGGTAGAGGCTTCGTTGAAACGATTGAGAGTAGAAACAATTGATCTGCTCTATCAGCACCGGGTGGATCCGAATGTGCCCATTGAAGATGTGGCCGGTACGGTCAAAGAGTTGATTCAGGAAGGTAAGGTAAAATATTTCGGTCTTTCGGAAGCTGGAGTGAACACCATTCGCCGTGCGCACGCCGTACAACCGGTGACAGCTTTGCAAAGTGAATATTCTCTCTTCTGGAGAGAACCGGAAGCAGAGATTATGCCGACACTTGAAGAACTGGGCATCGGTTTCGTCCCTTTCAGTCCGCTCGGCAAAGGATTTCTGACCGGAAAGATTGATGCTGACACTACATTTGATGCGAATGACTTCCGCAATACGGTTCCGCGCTTTTCACCCGAAAACCGTCAGTCCAACATGGCTCTGGTTGATTTGGTCAAAGCAATCGCTGCTCAGAAAAAGGTGACTCCGGCTCAAATTGCTCTTGCCTGGATTCTGGCTCAGAAGCCGTGGATTGTTCCGATTCCGGGAACGACCAAACTTCATCGCTTTGAGGAAAATATCGGAGCGGTTGAGGTAGAACTGACTTCAGATGATTTGAAACTCATAGAAGAAGCTGCTTCACTAGTGTCCCATAAAAATTGGGACGAATTAAAAATCAAATAAATTTGGCTCATTAAGCCTAAAACGCTCTTTGTCATTTTGAAATTTAGTTTTGTCGAAGAGGTCTCGAAGATGAGTTTTATCAG
>NZ_JAKZKV010000019.1 GCF_022808675.1 Parabacteroides sp. FAFU027 | reverse complement strand
AAGTAACGACCATTCAACCGACCTGTCAGACAGCCACTGGTACTATTATGATCGCAAAAGTCGCCGGTATGCGTTACAGCATCAATGGTTCAGCCTTTGATACGATCTCAGTTTATGCAAATCTGTTGCCGGACATTTACAGTGTAAGAGCAATGAATTCCGACAGCTGTATCTCTAACGATACCACTGTAACGATCCACGTTCAACCGGCAACACCGGCAGCACCAAAAGTAACGACTATCCAACCGACTTGCCAAACCGCTACCGGAACCATCACGATCTCAAAAGTCGCCGGTCTGCGCTACAGCATCAACGGTTCAGCCTTTGATACGATCTCAGTTTACGCAAATCTGTTGCCGGGCAATTACAGTGTAAGAGCGATGAACGCAGATAGCTGTATGTCCAACGATACCACTGTAACGATCCACGTTCAACCGGCCACACCGAAAGCACCGCAAGTCAAAACAATCCAACCGACCTGTCAGGTTGCTACCGGTACCATCACTATCGCAAAAGTTGCTGGTATGAGCTACAGCATCAACGGTTCAGCCTTTGATACGATCTCAGTTTATGCAAACCTGTTGCCGGGTAATTACAGTGTAAGAGCAATGAATTCCGACAGCTGTATCTCTAACGATACCACTGTAACTATCCATGTTCAACCGGCTACACCGGCTGTACCAAAAGTAACGACCATTCAGCCGACTTGTCAGGTAGCTACGGGTACAATCATAATAGCCAAAGTAACCGGCATACTATACAGCATCAATGGAACGAATTATGATACAACCGGCATTTATACGAACCTGATCTCTGGAACATATCACGTATCTGCTAAGAATGCAGATGGCTGTATATCTGATACAACTATTTTCATCAACAGTCAACCGATTACACCGACTACACCTGGGGTAATTGCTGTACAGCCGAGTTGCCAGATACAAACAGGTACAATCATTCTTAAAAAAGTTCCGGGCCTGAGATATTCAATGAATGGAACGGAAAGTACAGATACTGTTACGATTTTCAGAGGATTACCTCCGGGGCAATATGTTATTCAGGCCAGAAGCGCTGCGGGATGTGTTTCTCCGGATACAACGATAAATCTCAAAGCTATCAGGAATTGTGCTTTGATAGCCAATAATGACTCAATAGTTACCCTGGAAGATACCCCGGTTACAATAAATGTTTTGGCGAATGATTATGATAGCGATGGTGATCCATTGAATATTACCACTGTATCGGCTCCCGCACACGGTTCAGTAACAAAGAATTTCGATAATACGGTTACTTACAAACCGTATCCGAATTACAATGGCAAGGATAAATTTGCCTATGTGATTACTGACGGTAATTCGAGTGATACAGCCTCGGTATTGGTGACAGTCATACCGGTTAATGACAAACCTGTTGCAGTAAATGATACTGTCAGCACACCGGAAGATACACCGGTGATCATTCCGGTACTGCATAATGACTATGACGTTGATGGTGATGTTTTGACAGTGATCAAAACAACCAAACCAACAAATGGTACAGTGATAATTAATTCAAATAATACCGTAACGTATAAACCATCAGCTAATTATCATGGAAATGACCAGTTCGATTATATTATCTCTGATGGAGAACTGACCGATACAGCAACAGTATTTATAACTATTACATCGGTCAATGACAGGCCGATCGCACTCGATGATAGCGTGAGTACACCGGAAGAAAAGCCGGTTACCATTAACGTTTTGGCAAATGATAAAGATCCGGAAGGCGACCCGTTGACCATTATCTCGATATCAAAACCTGCTAACGGTACCGTGATTCAAAATGCGGATAACTCATTGACCTATACACCTAACGTGGATTATGTTGGAAATGACCGGTTTATATACGTTATATCCGATGGCCATTCAACCGATACGGCAACCGTATTTATCACGGTAATTCCGGTCAATGATCCTCCGATTGCAGTCAATGATACGGTATACATGGTTGAAAATACAACTCTGAATATAAATGTACTGGCTAATGATAAAAACCCGGACGGTGATCAATTGAGCGTAAGCCATAATTCCAAACCAGGAAAAGGTACTGCTGACCTTAAGGGGGATAATAGCTATGACTATACACCGGAGCCTGACTATCGCGGAACAGATAGTTTCACTTATACCATTTCAGACGGACATGGAGGTACCAGTACGGCGACTGTATTTATCTATGTTTTGAAGAAAAATCATATACCGATTGCAGTCAATGATACGGTAAGAATTGAGATGAATACAGAGTTTAAGCATGATGTATCGGTTAATGATATTCCGAGTCAGGATGGAGGAAACAGATGGAGTGTGGTAACACCGCCTAAGCATGGAGTTATTATTCAATTTGATAATGATGGAACCTATTACTACATGCCTGTGGAAGACTTTGAGGGAGACGACAGTTTCACCTATAAGATAACCGATGTTGATGGTGACGACTCTCTGGCAACCGTGTTTATCCATATCTATTGGGATATTTACGTTCCGGAAGGCTTCTCACCGAATGGAGATGGTAAAAACGATCGGCTTGTCATAAAAGAGCTTTACAAATATCCCAACAATCATATAGTGATCTATAACCGTTGGGGTAATAAAGTTTTTGAAGCGAGAAATTATCAGAATGACTGGAATGGGGAAACTCAATTTGGAGTAACCATCGGCGGTCGGAAACTGCCGGTTGGAACGTATTACTATATTTTAGATTTGGGAAATGGAAGAGTGAAGAAAAGTTTCATTTACCTCAATCGGTAGCGTAGATATTTTGTTTTAGATAGGAAGGGTTATTCGTTTTTCTGGTTAATGAATGTGACGCCATGAAACGAGCTATTTTAATAGTTGTCTGGATATTTATCACCGGAACGGCATACTGCCAACAGGATCCGATGTTTACTCACACAGTGGAGAACATGCTGAGTCTCAATCCTGCGTATGCCGGTAGCCGCGATGCTTTGACTGCTACCCTGGTTTACCGTTCTCAATGGGTCGGTTTTAAGGGAGCTCCGGTCACGGAGGTGGCGAGTGTGCATTCGCCAATTCCCGATCAGCGGCATAACTTTGGCCTTACCTTTATGAAAGATAAGATTGAACCTTCACACAATTCTTCCATGTTTGTCGATTATGCCTATCGCTTCAATGTGACAGAATTCAGTACGCTGGCTTTCGGTTTGAAGCTGGGATTTAATTCCCTGAGTAGTAATCTGAATGAGTTGTCACTGGATGAGAGCCTCGATGAAGCTTTTATGGGGAAATTAAATAACGAATTCAAGCCCAATGTCGGCTTTGGAGCATATTATTCAAGGGATCGGTTTTATGCTGGATTTGCCATACCGAAGTTGTTTGAAAGTAATTATGTCTATCACGGTGAGAATGTACTATCGAGTGTTTTCAAAGAACGCCGCCACTACTATCTCATGACCGGTGGAATTTACACTTTGTCAGAAGATTTTGAATTTAAACCCTCTACGCTTATCAAGGTAACTCCCGGGGCGCCTATCCAGATGGATCTTACAGCCGGATTGATCATTACTGAATATCTGACCATCGGTACGATGTACCGTACGGGAGATGGTTTTGGTGCAATGGCCGGTCTCGACGTGGCCAGGAAATTTTTTATCAGTTATTCGTATGATTGGTCTTTATCGAATAAAACATCGCGGTACAACAACGGCAGTCACGAAATACTGATGCGGTATGACTTCAAATTGCCCGGTAGATACCGTTATCACGCACCTGTCTATTTCTGATAGAAGAGGGGAGGTTCAGGCTTGAAAATCAAATCGTGCTTTGGCTTTATTAATCCCTGTTTTTGCTGAACAAACCCTGAATATTTTATGTTTTTCTTATAGACCCGCTGAATGAATTTAGCGGTAAAGATTTCTTTGAAAAGTTCCAACACCGCAAGGATGTGTATTCTCTGGGTTTTGTAGAAAAGTTACTCACCTTTAAAATATTCAATTATGAAAACCATGAAATTATTTGGAGCATTAATGGCCGGAGCTATTGTTGGTGGAGCTCTTGCAATTCTTTTTGCACCGGCAAAAGGTAGTGAAACACGTGCCAAACTGGCTGAAGGTGCTAAAGACCTTACCGATGACATTATGGATCAGATGAAAAAAGAAGCCGACAATCTGCGTGAAAAAGCTGAAGAGCTGAAACATATGGCCGAAACAAAAATGGAAGAAGTTAAGACTGTAGTTAAACAGAAAACAGAAGCAATGATGCATCACAATTAAGCCACAGTCATATCTGAGTCTGACTCGTTCTACTGATTGTAAAAGACAAATCTGAAGCGCTGGTAAGTAGTCCAAATGGATGCTTATCAGCGCTTTGATTTTTATGTAGAATCAAAAACATCAGAGTTGAAGCAATCGGGGATAATAAAAGCAATGCATGGATTTTCAGGGATATGTACGTTTATCCATTTTAAATAGTAGGATTTCGATGTTCTTTTGTATTCTGAAAACTAATGCGTTAAGCGATTATTAACCTCGATATTCATGATTAAAAGTTACATTAAAGCTTTTCTGATTTGCTTCTTTAGTGCAACATCAGTGCTGTTTGGCCAACGGCAAATGGAAAAACTAAACCGCGGACTGGTAGCGGTCAGAACCTCTTCGAGTCAGGTATTTCTTTCCTGGCGATTACAGGGTACAGATCCTGAGAACATTGCATTTAACCTCTATCGCGATGGTGTCAAGATTACTTCTACGCCTATTTCGTCCGTAACCAATTATACTGACAATTCGACGGTTGGTACATCTTATGCCGTAAAACCTGTACTTAATGGTGTAGAAACAGGCGAAACCAACCAGGCTTCTGTGTGGACTAACAATTACGTGGAAATACCCATGCAAGTGCCCGATTCCATGACCATGCCAGACGGTACCAAATGCGGATATTCTCCCAATGATTGTAGCGTTGGTGACGTGGATGGAGATGGAGAATATGAGATTATCATAAAGTGGGATCCCTCTAACTCTAAGGATAACTCTCAATCAGGTTATACCGGTGATGTTTATCTCGATTGCTACAAATTAAACGGAACCCGCCTCTGGAAATATCCGATTGATTTAGGTAAGAATATCCGTGCAGGTGCGCATTACGTTGATATTGAAGTAGAAGACTTTGACGGTGACGGCAAAGCGGAAATTGCGGTCAAAACAGCGCCGGGAACCAAAGATGCAACGGGTGCTTTTCTGAGCAAAGGGCCTGCAGCCTCCGACAATGATGCTGCTGATTATCGAAATACCTCCGGATACATCCTGCTTGGTCCGGAATACCTGAGCGTATTTAGTGGACTGACCGGAGCAGAGTTGGCTACTACCTATTTTGTCCCTGCCCGAAATAGCAGCATTACTTCCAGCGATGTGTCTGCTTGGGGCGACAATTATGGAAACCGTGTTGACCGTTTCCTGGCTTGTACTGCCTATCTGGATGGAATACACCCGAGTATCGTGATGTGCCGGGGATATTATACCCGCGTTTGCCTGACTGCATTTGATTATAAAAATGGAACCATCACTCAAAGGTGGAAATACGATTCAAATTCACCTAACGGCGTTAACGCTTATGGACAGGGTAATCACAACCTGAGTGTGGCCGATATCGATGACGATGGCAAAGATGAGATTGTGTATGGAGCCTCGGCATTTGATGATGATGGCAAATGTTTGTATTCTACAGGGCTTGGACACGGTGATGCCATGCACGTGACAGACCTTGACCCTGACAGAAAAGGTCTTGAAGTGTGGGAAGTTCATGAAAGCACAAGTGCTACTTATGGTTATGAGATGCACGATGCTAAGACAGGCGCTATTTTGTGGGGTGCTTTTACCGGCTCTGATAATGGTCGGGGTTTGGCTGCGAATGTCAATGCTTCGAGCCGTGGTTTTGAGATGTGGAGTGCGGCAGGCCCGGGTGTCTCAAGCTGCAAAGGAGCAACCTTAGCGACCAGTAGCCCGTCCATGAACTTCCGTATATATTGGGATGGCGATTTACAGGACGAGTTACTTGATAATATTACAATCTCAAAATATGGTGCTGGAACTCTATTGTCAGCTTCCGGATGTTCATCCAACAATGGCACAAAAGCTACTCCAAACCTTTCAGCCGACATCCTCGGAGACTGGCGCGAAGAGTTGATTCTGCGCACTAGCGATAATACAAAACTTCGAATTTATACCACCACAATAGCAACTACAAACAGGCTTTACACCCTGATGCACGATGCCCAGTACCGCGATGCGATAGCCTGGCAAAATGCAGGTTACAACCAACCACCACATGCAGGCTTTTATATCGGGGATGATATGGATACACCTCCACCGTCAGCAGCCTATAATGGCGAAAAACGCTGGAAAAGCGGTACCATCTGGGATAATAATACAACGGCTTCGTGGACTGACAGCCTGAGCCAGGTATCGACGTTTAAAAATGGAGATGGCGTCCTGTTTGATGTCTCTGCCGGAGCAAATGCAGCGGTTTCCGTATTCGGAAGTCTGTCACCGGCCAATGTAAAAGTCAATTCTCCATACAACGTTACCCTTTCGGGCGATGGCGGGTTAACCGGAGACATGACGATGAAGAAAGTGGCCTCAGGTATATTGACACTGAACAATAACAACAGCTACACCGGAGCTACAACCGTTTGGTCAGGTGATTTTTACAACAATGGCGTGTTGTCAAACAGTGAAGTAAATATCAAGTCATTTGTCAAACTGGGAGGTAAAGGCGTCTTTGGAAACAATGTTACGTTGGCCAATAATACCACGCTGAGCCCGGGAACTGCTACAGGAGAGGCTGCAAAAATGACTTTTTCCAAAGCCCTGAAAGAGTCTGGCGCTGTCACTTACAACCTGGATATCGTGATGAACACAGCCGGAAATGTAGTGGCAAATGATACCATCATTGTAAATGGAGACTGGACCATTTCTGGAAAAAGTACTTTTGCTATCAACGGTGTTAACGGCACCATTAAAGCCGGTGATTATAAACTAATGCACTGTTCCGGTGCCGTTCCTTCTGACCTGGCCAAAATTACGATTACGGGTATTCCTGCTTCATTGGGTTATGTGTTATTGAATCAGAACGGCGATATCATATTGCGGGTGAAAGCTCCCTCCAATCTGGTGTGGAGTGGAAGCGTGAATACAAGTTGGGACGTGGCTAAAACGGCCAACTGGATTGAAAATACAAGCGCCCAGACTTTTATGTCAAATGATTCAGTGTTGTTCAATGATAATGCCACTACAAAAACAGTTGTTATCGGTGAAAGGGTATTGCCCGCTACCGTGAATGTGGATGCTTCTACTGGATATTCATTTAGCGGAACCGGATATATTGACGGGGTAGGAGGGTTGACTAAAAACGGAACTGGCAAGTTGAGCATTTATACTTCAAATAAATATACCGGTCAAACAATTATTAATGGCGGTATTCTTGAATTTAGCACTCTGACAAACGGCGGTGTTGCATCATCTATCGGTGCAGCAACCAATGCTCCGGCAAACATCCGGATGAACGGAGGCCGGATTAACTATACCGGTTCTACGGCTTCAACTGACCGGGGATTCACCGTGGGACAAAATGGCGGAATCCTCTCTGTTGTGCTTCCTTCGGCCACATTGACGACAATCGGAAAACTGACCGGCGCCGGAAAACTAACCAAAGAAGGTGCCGGAGGTCTGACGCTTTCTGTGGCAAGTGATTACAAAGGTGGTACCCAAATCAACGCCGGTACTCTTACACTTGCTAATGATGTTGCCAATACCAGCGGATTGGGTTCCGGGGGTGATACCATCACCTTCAAAGGCGGTACTCTGTCTATGTTTGACAGTAATACTACATCCAATACTTCAAGCTGGAACATTGTAATACCAACGGGTGCTACAGGTACGTTGAAAACTGACGGAAAGTCCACAATCGTAGGGTCGTTAACAGGTGCCGGTACTCTGAACTACTACATCAATTATATCGGAAACTATTTGCAATCGGACGCGTCTAAGTTTGCCGGTACAATCAACGTGACTACCGATGCCGATGGCGGTTATTTCATTCCATATAACACGAAAGGTCTTCCTTTGGCTAAAGTATATCTGAATAACCTGGTTACCATGATGTACCCGGTTTCAGCCAATGTGAAGATTCCGGTCGGAGATCTTACCGGAGGTGCAACCTCTGTCCTGGGTGCCGGAGGTACTTCCGCCTGTACGATTACCTGGTCGGTGGGTGGCCTGAATGCTAACTCCACCTTCAGCGGCGTAATTAATAATACCCAATATAGCGGAACGGGCGCTGTGGCAGCCATCGTCAAAGAGGGAACCGGAACCTGGACGCTGACCAATAGCAATACCTATACCGGAGGAACGACCGTAAATGGCGGTACATTGATGGTAAATAACACAACCGGAAGCGGTTTAGGTACCGGAGCGGTAACCGTAAATGCAGGCGGTACACTGGCCGGAACCGGTATCATATCCGGAGCTGTTACGGTAAATAGCGATGGTGTTCTTTCTACCGGAAATAATAGAACGGGTACGCTTACCGTAAACAATAGTGTAAATCTTGCGGCCGGAAGTATCTGGGCGGTGGATATTGATAAGACCAATGCCAAGAATGATTTGCTGACTCTGACCAGTACGCTCAATGTGGCAGGAAAACTTCAGGTAACCGCATTAAACGGAACTTCGTTTGCCGCAGGAGACGAGTTTAAGATTGTAAATGGTACGGTTTTAGGCCTTCCTACAGAAGTCATTCCGGCTCAGCCGGCTACCAATCTTGCCTGGGACTTAAGCGAACTGGCTACCCGTGGGGTATTGAAAGTAACCAATGCTGCCGGTGTCAACACACCCCAGGTGGTTACCCGCATTTATCCAAATCCGTTCAGAAACACGCTTACCGTTGACTTAGGTTCTGAAGCGACTGACCTTCAGGTTTCTCTGGAATCTATGTTGGGACAAACGGTTTATGTGCAACAAGCATCCAATACTGCAAAACTTCAGATGAATCTGTCCGGGTTGTCAGACGGCGTTTATCTGCTGAAAGTCAAAGCCGATAATCAGGAGTTTGTGAAAAAGATAGTAAAAGAATAAGGAGGCATACATTGCCAACTTTTGTGTGTAAATAGGGGAAACGGGCTGCCGCGATGGTAGCCCGTTTTATTTTTGTCCTGTGTGGAATGAATGGGGCGATAGCAATTGGATACTCATTCAGGGGTAGTTCAGTAGTCATTGAGGTTATTCCCCAGGTATAGATGAGGTATAGCCCAGGTTAACCCCAGGATAACCCCTATCTAAAAAGGTTGGGGATATCCTGGGCTATTCTCCCGCTATTCCCCGCCTGTTATTGGTCAGAAAGAACAATGACCCACCAAGGTGTATCGGATTGACCCTGAATGTGTACCGGATATAAGCCCAATTGACTGGTTTCGGGAACATCTATATCGGAGGAGTATCGAACAATATCGGAGTAGTATCGGACCAGTATCGTAGGAGTATCGGAGCAATTCTGACTTGGGCCCTGATTTATTGTAAACGTTGACAGGCTTATCCATTCCATCAGATTCTGAATTTACTATCTCATAAATACTGATTTAACAATCGTGAATCCGAGTATTTAACAAAAAATATATGGGGGGGGTAAAATATATCCCATATATTTGCCGACGTTAATACAATAAACCTGTCATAAGGTAAAGCAATGCGAAATGATATGCATGCAGGTTTATTATCAGATGAGGCTTGATATATAGAAATGACCAATTGATTGATGCCATAGGCATTGTTGTTAAGCGAAAAGAAAGAACAAGCCCGCAATTACGACCTAAAACCCTTTGATTTTTTTGAGAAAATAATTGTCCATACTGCTCTGTTAATGTGTTTAACAGACGTGGACGTAGTATCAGTTAATCTTGATAACAATTCAAGGTCTGGCCAATCTTTGCCCTCATCGAAGGATAATCGAACGATGAGCGAAGGATAAGCGTAAGATCAGGGATTGTCAGGGATAATTATAAACTTTAAAAACCATTAAATTATGGCTGAATCAAAGAACAATGTCCTGACACATGGACTGAGTGGAAAGGTGGGCGATTTGATCGTATTTCGCCAACGGGGTGACAAAACATTCGTATCGGCTAAGCCCCGTGAGCGTTCGGGTGAGATGACCGATGCGCAGAAAGCGCAGCAGGCCCGTTTCCAGGAAGCGGCAATCTATGGAAAGAGTGCGCTTCAGAATGAAGCGCTGAAAAAACAGTACCAGGACGCTGCCGGTGATGGCAAGACTCCTTATAATGTGGCCGTGGCCGATTTCCTGAAAGCTCCCAACATCAAAGAAATTGACCTGACAGAGTATACCGGTAAGGTGGGTGACAAGATTACTGTATCGGTGACTGATGACTTCAAAGTGACAGGTGTGACGGTCTCTATTTACAATGCTGACGGTTCCGTAGTGGAAAATGGCACTGCAGAACTGGATCTTCTTAAAAATAAGTGGATTTTTACTGCAACTGCCGAAAACGCATCGCTGGATGGTGATAAGATCGTGGTAACGGCTTCGGACCTGCCCGGAAATGTAACAGAAAAGAATGAAAGCCTGTAAAAGGGCTTTGTCAAGGCTGGGAGGCAAATAAGGAGATTCCTTATTGTCTCCCGGTTCTTTTGGTAATTTGATCATTAACACACAAACCAACTATAATGACAAAACTATTCTCTCTATTTCTTGTGATGCTGATCACCGCCCCGCTCTTCGCCCAGAGCAGCATCAATCAAAGGCGCAACGCCTTCCGGCATGGCGACAGGATTATCAAGCAGCAGGTCGAATATGTCGATCCCGGCCGCTCGGGCAAACAGATTATCTGGGATTTCTCCCGGCTTAATCTGATCAATGAAAAGTACAAACAGGTCTATTTTCATCCCGACAAAGAGGATACCACCCGCTTTATCGGAATGGAACACCAAACCCGTTACCGTTACGAGTTGAAGCGTGATACCCTTTGGATGACCGGATATATTAATCGAACCACCGAGATGCAATTCGACAGCGCTGAAGCGCAGCTTCGTTACCCCTTCCACTATGGTGACAGTCTGCGCACTGCGTTTAGCGGCAAAGGGCTCTATTGCCAGAAGGTGGATCTGATCGCCAAAGGCGAAACCACTGTTACCGCTGATGCCCTGGGGATGTTGATCACTCCGGAAAATGACACCTTGAGAAACGTCCTCCGTGTACATCGCATCCGCAACTATACCGAGATTGGCATAGACAGCGCCCGTATGAAACTCGAGACCTACAGTTGGTACGCTCTCGGCTACCGTTATCCGGTATTCGAGACAGTGAAATCCTGGGTGATCAAGGGTGATAGCACGATGGAGCACTTTGGTACATCGTTTTACTTTCCTATTAAGAATCTAGCAGAATTGGCGGATGATCCGATTAATGAAGCCATCCGTAAGAACGAAGTCAATACCAACAATATATTGCTTCGTTGCACCACCTGGCCTAACCCTGTGGAGAATGATGTAACGGTCAATTATGAACTGTCGCAGGATGCCCGGGTATCGTTCCGGCTGTGTGATGTGAGTGGTCGCCCGTGGGTATCGCTTCCCGAGAAAGCGTTATCGGCAGGTAATCAACAGGGGTTAATCCCGATGAGCGGTTTACCGGGCGGGGATTATGCGCTGTATATTACGGTGGATGGGTATGTGAATAGAGTGAAGGTGATTAAGAGATAAAACTGAACGATTACATTGATTCACAACACCAACAGTTATAAATATACTTTACAGTTACAGGAAATTGGCTTTACTGATTTTAAAAGCCTGGGTTCATCTAATAATATAAAAGGAAATTCATGCGTATTAAAACTATCTTACTTATCCTTTCAATAGGCTATATCACTTGTGCTTACGGGCAGGATTTTAGAATTACCCCCACTTTGGATTTGGATAATTTTAAACGAGGCATTTCGCCTCAGGTTGCTTTAATGAATCGTTATGGTGATTATCCTGTCGATCTTTCTAATGGATTGGTCGATATTTCAATTCCTCTCTATACGATTCAAACTCCTGGAATAACCATACCTCTGCAACTAAAATTTCACGCTTCCGGTTTGCGTGCGGATGAACGTGAGGGGCTATTGGGTATACGCTGGGCATTGGCAGGTGGTGGGTTTGTAAGCCGAAATATAAAAGGATATGCTGATGATTTTTATTCTTTTAATAATCAGGTAAGCAATTCGAATTACCTTCCCGATTTCAATACATTGTTCGGGACTACAGGTAATAAGGGAGAAGCAGGTATAAATGTGCCAGGGAACAATTCTTTTTTTCTTTCCGCAAGTTACTTTTCATCCACTGTTCCAAATACTGGAAGATCATTTAAAGATACGGAGTATGATATCTTTTCTTATAGTTTACCATCAGGGAAAAGTGGAAAATTCATTTTGAAGGACTTAGATGGTACTAAAATTGCTTGCACTATGCCTTATGAGCCTGTCAAGATATTTGTAAACAGAAATTCGTATGGACGATTCTCCAGCGTAACTATGATTGATGAAGACGGTACTACTTATAAGTTTGGTGAAAACGGTCAGTATGTGGATGTGGATGAGAACAACTGGATTACTACATGGCATTTATCGTCTATTACCTCTGCCGATAAAAAAGATCAGGTTACAATAGATTATAGGAGATCTAGTGATTTACAGAGTGTATGGGATAGGTCACTGGTAGTATCGGATAATTTACACGACAACTCAGAGCTTAATTATATGGATGGTAGCGTCAACAAATCACCTCTTAATTATTTAGTAGGACCTCTTCTTTCAGAAGAGAGTAACTTTTTTCGAATTAATCAAAATATCATTAATACAACCCCGTATGCTCCGTATTATATAAGTTCTATTCAGACAATAAGCAACGGTCATTCTATTTGCAATGTAAATTTTGATTATCAACTTAATGGTTCTGCTTTAAAGTATCTGCAAAAAATGACAGTGAGTGATATGGATGGAAATCCGATTAAAACAGTTGATTTTGTGCTTAAAGACAACATAGGAAAAACTATGAAATTGCTTGACAAAGTTGAATACACAAGTACTGTCAATGCTACAGATAAAGAAGTTTATAAGTTTGACTACTATGATACTTATGGAGTGCCAACATGCACTAACCTGTCAAATAATTCCGATTGGTGGGGGTATTATTCTGTAGGGGGCGGTTATTTACGATCTGTCAACAACTTTGGTCTTTATTTGCCTAATTTTACGATATCTCCAAATCCAGAATTAAACAATTTACTATATAGAGATATTCCAGGAGGCGATAAACAATCAAGAGTAGAAAGCATGCAAACCGGAATGATTCAAAAAATACACTACTCAACGGGAGGAACTACTCAATTTGAATATGAGGCCAACAAATGCGTCATTGGTGATTGCGGAGGACTGCGCATTCGCAAAATTACCAATGAACCGGTTCCCGGTAAATTTGAAATCAAGCGCTATGAATACTCAAGTGGGCAATTGCCTTCCTTTTTGCTTCCTCCTGGGCCGGGCGAAAATCTATTTTCAGAAATAGAAATGGACTTTTTCGATACGGAAGACGACTACCTTTACGGACTTGCAGGATATGGGAAATATATACAGCGTACTTATCAAAATACATTTCCCAGTCGATTTACCGATTTCCGCTCCAATACGGTCAGCTACCAACAGGCTACCGAATATATTGAAAATGCCCAGGGCGAAAATATCGGAAGAACAGTATATGATTACAGTGTGTCAGTGCCAATGCTCGAGTATTATGATTCACCTATCGGTTGGGGTGAGTTTTTAGGATATAGAGGTTATCGTCACGCTTACGTAAGCCCACGTTATTTTTGGAAAGGAAATCATTTGAGTTCAAAAACGATTTATCAAGGCCCCCAGAAGTTGAAGGAATTTATTTATAATTACTCCAGCTATGATAAAGAGTCCGTTTTTGATATGCCGGTTTACCGGTATAGACATCATATGATAGCTTTACATAGTATACTTGACGGATATAGCCCTTATAATGATCCAAAAGAAATAACCGATCGAAAGGAAATCTTTATGATACACCCGGAACTTGGATGTAGCGATTGTATGTCAAAAACCTTTGCATTCAAACATCAGGAATACACCATCGGCGCAGAGAAACTGACCAGTGAGACGGAAAATACTTATCTACCTGATGGCTCAAAAATATCAGAAACAAAGACCTATGAATATGACCCGACATACTTGTTGCCAATAAAACAGACTGTTACTAATAGCGTAGGAACAGCAGCTGTCGAATCTAAATATCCTTTTCATTACGCGAATGACCCGGTACAAGATGAAGTCTATGCTGATATGACAGCAAAAAACATACTCACTCCGGTTGTGGAAAAAAATATCTACAGAAATGATATTCTGACAGAACAGGATATTACTACTTATAAAGAATGGACTCCCAATGCATATTCTCCTGAAACTTTCTCCTATCAGCAATCAGGCCGTACCGACGGAGCATCGCTGCAATATTATTATGACAGTCGCAACCGTTTGCAAGAAATTATCAAAAATGGATATAAGCGGGAGATATATATTTGGGACATTTACAACCAGCCGCTGGCTATCATAGAACAGGCGACCTATGCTGAGGTAGAAGCGGCATTGGGTGCGGAATTGATTGACCGTCTTGCTGATAGCAGCACAATAAGCTCATCTGATATGGACGCTTTAAACCAACTACGAAATCAATTACCAAATGCAAAAGTGACAACCTGTTCATATGCTCCCTTGATAGGCGTAACCGCCGTGACTGATCCAAGAGGTATTACAACAAGGTATACGTATGACGGTTTTAACCGTTTAATGAAGACACAGAATGACGATAACCATATTCTAAATACTTACCAGTATAAATATAGTAACTAACCCCACATAGCCTTCATAGAATTAATACATTATGAAACGATTATTTATACTCCTCATCTTTTTTGCAGTATTTATGCTGTCCGGATTTTCTCAGTACAATTATTATGGTTATTTCGATTGTGCACGCGACGCCGGGAGTTTCAATACCTACTTTTCCACTTCGGTATCGCAGGATACACGATTGCCTTATTATGCAAATTGCTTTGACACATATGCGGTTAGGGGAAAATACTATGTTAAGTTCACTATCACTACTACGCTGGATGTTACTATCGATACATATGGCTCCCCCGCTGGAGCCGTCAGTTTCGAGGTGTATGACAGCAATAGGAATCATTTACAATCATGTGAATATGATTACTCCCTGCCAACCAATTCGGTTCGGTATATGCAGGGGTTCATTACCAAAAGATTCTCACCGGGGACATACTATATTGCAGCAGAGGCGACTGGTTCGGGGGATGGTGTTGTTACTGTCAACCTGACTGCGCCCCAGCCCATTCTGCTGGGAGATGATATTGATCATCCGATTCCCATTGGCTACAAAGATGGCAACTTTACCTATTTTAATCAGCAAAATACTAATAATTTTTCCTCGGGAGCTCTTTATTACTCCTTATCCACTGCGCAGGACATGGAATTGACGGTTTCCAATTGCGGATCGAATGTAGATGATTCTTTTCTTTATATTATGGGAGTTGATAACTGCTTTTATGAGGATAATGACGATTATGACGGAAGTGAAAACTGTGGTAACACACGCCTGGCCTATCACCGTACATTTCTTCCTGCCGGTAATTACATAATTTCCACGTATGGTTACGATTCTGGGAATGTGGCATTGAAGGTGTCCGGAACACCTATGAGCAACGGAGTGGGCGATACATTCGACAATCCAATACAAGTGGTCTGGCACAATAATGATTTTACCTATAGCGACACTAAAAACACTACTGATTTTTACAACAATGGAGGTAATTACCTGAGAGATGTTTATTATAGTTTTGTACTCGGGACAAAGATGGATGTTACCATTTCTCACTGTGGTTCCGCTCTGAACGATACGTACCTGCATTTGTTAGACTGGAAAGGCGCAGAAATTGTCGCCAATGAAAATTATACAGGAAGCGGGGCATGTAGCAATACTTCCCAGGCATATATTCGAAAAACACTTTCTGCCGGCACTTATTACATAATATCCGAAGGCTCTACCGGCAATGGCAACATTACCACCACGCTGCACGGTAGTACAGCAGTCGTTGATCCTCCCGAGAGTGGCATTACTCCTGCCGGTTCTCCTCAAAACTTTATTTACACCATTACTCCCACTGTAGAAAGTACCGATGTAAGCTCGCTGACCACTGGTCAAAGCCTGCAAACAGTGCAATATTTCGATGGGTTGGGGCGGCCATCGGAAACCGTGCAGCGTGGCATTACCCCACAGGGTGCCGATCTGGTGAGCGGTGTGGAATATGATGACTTTGGGCGACAGACGCGACAATGGTTACCGGGAGCGGTGGCGGGCAACAATGGGGCTTTCGTGGCCGATTTCGGTACACCTGCACGCAGTAGCAATGCCGGAGACTCTAAGCCTTATAGCCTGACAGAATACGAACCTACGCCCCTGAACCGAATAACTGGACAGTATGGTGCGGGGATAGACTGGCAAAACAGCGGTAAGAAAAGAAAGCAGGAATATACCACCAACAGTACAAATTCAGTAAAACGCTTCGTGGTAACAGGGACAGGATTAGCGCTAAACGGATACTATGATGCAAATACCCTCCACGGACACAAAAACACCGATGAGGATGGCAAAACGGTAGAAGAGTTTACCGACAAACTGGGGCACAAGGTGCTGAGCCGCACGGCGGACGATCATGACACCTACTATGTGTACGATGACTACAACAATCTGAGCTATGTACTCCCACCCATGGCTGCCGATAATATCAATTCTACAAGCGATTGCGGAGAAGCTATCGGTTCATGGCTCGACCTATATGGCTACATTTATCATTACGACGGGCGCAAACGTTGCATAGAAAAAAAACTGCCCGGATGTAAATGGATTTACATGGTCTATGACTATGCCGACCGGCTCATTCTCTCACAGGATGGTAATCAGCGGACGAAAAGCCAGTGGACGGTTAATAAATACGACCAGTTCGATCGGTTGCTATACAACGGACTGATAACCGACGGGAGCAGCAGGGAAACAATGAAAATTAATCATTCAAACATAGCTGTAAACGAAAGCTATACCGGCAGCGGACCTGTGGCGGGATACTCCAGTAGTAACCTGACTCCCTCCACACTGCTAACGGTCAATTACTATGATAATTATAGTTTTATATCCAACGCCACACTTAACTACGATAACGGTCAGGAGCAGAACGGCTATACCCCCTATAGCAGTAACGCCAAAACCCTGCTCACCGGAACCCGTGTTTATCACCTGGATGATCCCTCCAAGTATGAAGTAACCGCTCTTTATTATGACAAATACGGACGGGTAGTACAAAGTCGTGCCACAAATCATCTGGGTGGCTATGATTATGAGTTTTTTGCCTATAACTTTACCGGTCAGCCTTTAAATAAACGTCATGTACATAAAGCCTATACCAATCCGGAGATCACAGAAGTTTATTCATTCACCTATGATCATGCAGGGCGTCTTCTTAAAACATATCACAAAATAAATAATTGGGCCAGTATATTGTTAAGTTCAAAAGTATATGATGAGGTAGGTCGTTTGGATACGACAATACTGCATAGCGGGATACAGAAAATTAAATATAACTACAATGTTAGAGGCTGGCTGAAGTCCATCAACTCATCCGAGTTTAAAGAGACGCTCTATTATCAGGACGGAGCGACAGCCGGGGCTACTCCTGCTTATAACGGAAATATTTCGGCTCAGCAATGGAGTACCAAGCAGGGAGGAAATGCTCTTTGTCAATATAGTTTTACTTATGACAAGCTGAATCGACTGAAGAAGGCAACTTATTCTCCGGATGAGGTGTATAATGAAGAGGTTGGCCTATATGACAAGAACGGAAATATCAAAAGTCTGATTCGAAATGGTCATATATATGACTGGGAAACCTGGCAACAAATTCCTGGCATAGCAGATGATCTTACACTTCAATATAATGGCAATCAACTGAAACATGTTACCAATAATAATATTGATATTGAATTTGGAAGTTGTCCTATCTTTGTAGATCGTTGGGATGAAAATAATTCTGAGGATGATAATGAGTATCTTTATGACAATAATGGCAATCAGATAGCAGATCTCAATAAAAGCATTGCCTGGATGAAATATAATTCACTAAATTTGCCAGAGAAGATTCAGTTTTCGGATGGGAATAAGAGCCAGTATCTCTATGATGCGGCAGGCGTAAAGCGACGTGTTTATTATACCTATGCAGCAACTCCATTGCAAACACCTATAGAGCTTGGTAGAACCGATCAGGAATATAACGGATCACTCAGCGGATGCTGGGCTATCGACTATTGCGGAAATTTTATTTATGAGCAGGGATACCTAAAGAAAATTCTGACACCGGATGGGTTTTTAGAGCCTAAATTTGCTTTAGGTAATTTTTCAGCATCATTTAGTCGGTATTATTATTATTTGAAAGATCATTTGGGTAATAATAGAGTATGTTTCCAGAGTGATTATTTAAATAGGCCAATATCACCTTCGTATTCTATAACTCAGATTAATAGCTATTATCCTTTTGGGCAGGAAACAGATGCTAATTACAAGAATGGTTATGATGCATCAAATCAGCCTTATCTTTATAACGGCAAGGAGATTGACCGGATGAACGGGCTGAATATGCTGGATTATGGTGCGAGATGGTATGATCCGACGATTGGGCGGTGGAGTGCTGTCGATCCCCTGGCAGAGAAGTATCCGAATGTGAGTCCCTATGTCTATTGTGAGAATAACCCAGTGAATTACATTGATCCGGATGGTAGAAGTATGAAGAAGGCTTGGCAACATTTGAAGAAAGCAGGATCTGTGACTGTTAGCTTAGGATTTCAAGTCGGGTTTAAATTTGATGTTAACAAAAAGGGAGTTTCCGGGAAAATAAATATGCTTAGTATGGAGTTTGGAGGATTTGAACAAGGAAAGAATACATTAAATGTTGCAAATCCAGCACTCTCAAAAGAAAGCTCTTTACAGCTCGGCTTATATGGCGGCGGTGTTAAGGAAGAGGCTAAAGATAAAGGGAAAGGACAAGCCGAAAAAACAACAACGATGTCTGCAAATGCGGCATTTGTAACAGTAGAAAATAAAAAGACTACTAATTATGTTGAGAATAGAAATGGAACATATACTGAGACAGGAAGCAAAAGCGAAACTAGTGTTAAAACAACAGAATCAGGTGGTACTGTGACGACAGGAGGTGTTGCTTTAGGCTTAGGGGTAGAAGGCAAGGTTAATTGGGACGAAGTTGCAAAAGCATTTTCGGAGGTCTTGAAAACCATAACTAATACAGATAAGAAATAATTATGCTTTCAATAAAGTTCAATTTTTTACTGGCAGCAATTGGTTGTTTTATATGCTCTTTACTGGCTTTCGTAATTTCATTATATAGCAAACCATTTGATTTTGTTATTCTAAACGCAGCATTCTTATTTTTTTCAGTAGGCACTTATATTTTATCCATGAATAGAAGAGACTCAGACGAAAATAATAAACCTCTCGTGAAATCGAAAGTTATTGTTTATATGCTGCTCCCTATCTTGATTTTATTCGATTGTCTTTTATTTTATGCTTACCTATTTATTGATCCCATCATGCTATATAATCGGGAAGTGATTGATAAAGCGATCGTTGGGCAATTTGCATTAATAACGTTATGTTGGATTGGAATTATTATTAATTTAAAATACCATAAAAAGAACACATGAGACGAAAGCGTTTTTTAGCAGCAATAATTGATTTCGCAATCATATTATTGATAGGACAACTATTAATGTTGTTGAATCTGACACACATCAATTATGTTACAAATATCATATTCTCTTTGATCTTTACTCTCATTATCTGTAAAGACAATATGAATGGGCAAAGTGTAGGCAAGTATTTGATGCGGATTCAGATAGTGGATTTGCAAACAGATATTGAGGCTTTAAACATAAAGACTATGATACGAAATATATTTCTATGTCTGTGGCCGATAGAAGTGATATTTTTTCTTATTAAACCAGATAGGAGGTTAGGTGATTATGTGTCAAAAACTAAATTGATAGAGGTGAGCCAATCACAACCGCTTAAACTGTCGAAGAGTGATTTAAAAGCTCTGTTAATTTGCTTCGTAATAGTTCTTGCGTTATCAAGCTTGGGAGTGCTATTTTCATCAATTAATTTCCCCCTTGTTAAACTGTTGTTTAAATAATCTGTATCCAGTTATAAAAGCAAAAGCCCTGCACTGCAGGGCTTTTGTCATTTATGGGCATACGCCCCCGTCGCGCCGGATATAAAACCGAATAAAAGATGGTGAACCGTTGGCGGGATATGCCATCCCGCCTTCTTCATATTATAAAGATTTGTAATCTGAAAAAGAAATACCAATGAATATAGCCAACCGTATCACCTGAGAAGTCTGGTTTACTACCGACACGGTAGTGGACTGGGTAGATATATTTACCCGACCGAGGTATAAGCATATTATCATGGATTCATTGCGGTATTGCCAGACTGAAAAGGGATTAATTATTTATGCGTGGGTACTGATGTCAAATCATTTGCACATGATTGTAGGCTCGGAAGGTGTTAAAATGGTATCGGATATTATGCGGGATTTCAAGAAGTTTACGAGTAAGGAGATTCTTCGTACCTTGCAGACGGATCCGCAGGAAAGTAGGCGGGAGTGGATGCTTAATCGATAGCTATTCGGGATTAACCGCTGATTCACTCGTCATAACGAAAATAATAATGCGGTTACAAACCGCATCACCCGATTGTCCGTGGTCTATATGAAATTCAGCGCAAAGTTATCGTTAGTCTTTCTTTGTATAGAATTGACCCTTATTTGTCGTTTCTCCATCTTTCCTTATCTTTGTTCCTATCAAATCAACTCCATGACCCACAAACGTATTTCGCTGAAAGACATCGCTAAAGAGCTGGGCCTCTCCATCTCTACGGTATCGCGGGCGCTCAACGGGCATCCCGAGATCAGCGAAGCCGTGGTGCAGCGGGTTAAGGCGTTGGCGGAGGCATGGAATTACTCGCCCAATCCATTCGCGATGGGATTGCTGCGCTCCAATACCAAAATACTGGGGGTGATAGTGCCGGATCTGGTCACTCATTTCTACTCTTCCATCATCAGCGGGATAGAACATGTCGCCCGAGAAAATGGCTATTACATCCTGATCACAACTTCTCATGAGAATGTTGAAAAAGAACGGGAGGTTGTTGAAAACTTGTTGAAAACCCGTGTTGAAGGAATCATCGCCTGCCTGTCGCAAGAGACCATCACTTTTGACCACTTCCTGAAACCGGCTGATTATGACACACCTGTGGTGTTTTTTGACCGCGTTTGCCTGCCGGAGAAGTTTTCAACAGTAACGGCTAACAACCGACAGTCGGCCTACACCCCCCCGGTACGGCGTAGCGTGCGATAACCTTAGTTCGGTCGTTAGGTAGTTTGGCATAGCGTCTCGCTATGTCATAGTTAAAAGCAAAGCTCCTGCTTTGCTAAACAATGTACTGTATAGTAATTGATAGATAAACGGCTTCAGGCAAAAATGTCTGAGGCCGTTTTGCATATTGCAATAATCATTACCTTTGGATAGCAGCCTTCATGGACATATCAGTTGAAAAGGTTGGCTTGATGCGATCTGTTCGTTAAGATATATGCAAGTCAGGAGACTTGCTTTTAGCACTGACGAAGCGAGACGATTCGCCAAACTACTGGCTACCAGGCTACGGCTAATAGGGGAGTATTTGTTGAGGGTTAATAGGGACTTGTTTCTAAGGGTTTCTTTGTTTGAAGGCAACTGCATGGAAGTGGACTGTTCCCTTGCCAACTATTTTTTATATGTAGTTATTTGGCTATTGTCCGACTCAATGTTTGATATTTATTTCATCTGACAGACTACATAGTGACTGCGTTTTTTTGATTTTTTGTGTCTAAATATAATGATGTAAAGAATGAATAGTATCATTTTATTATATTTGCAGCTAAAGCGTCAGAACTTATAAATACTATGGCTCAACATCTGTTTTTTCTTGTATCTAATGCATCAATTGTTGTCTTTTTTACCCTTGGTCTTATTTTTCTGGTAATTCCATTGCCTCAGGACAAATGGCTTAAGAATTATAGAATTTCGACCCGGATTTTGGCTGTGTTGTTTTTCATTATGGGGGCTTTTTCAGTAATAATGAGATGGTTTAATCTGGCGGTAAGTGCAGTTGAAATTATTCCATTTTCCAGTCTGTTTATTTCTACGATTCAGGTCCAGCTTTTTTCAATTACCCTGATTACCTTAATAAATCCCTGGTATGCGCAGTTCCGATCAATTTGCAAACAGGCGTTGCCAATTTTGATTTTTACTGTTTCATATATCATTTCGATGACTTTATTTGGTGATCATTTGATCTATTCATATTCAGAATGTCGCTTATATCTTTTACAACCGACGTTTATTATCAGAATTGTATATTTTCTTTTCTTTCTTTTCCAGGTCATATACTATGTATTTGTATTTTTTCGGGAAATGCAGTTATATAAAAGAGAGATTGCTGATTTTTTTTCCGAAACCCACAAGCTTCAACTGGATTGGATTAGATATGCTTTTTTATCGGCGTTGGGTCTGACGGGTTTGGCGATAACCTACTTCTTTTATTTCAATGTCGTTTTTCATACCCTGTTTGTGGTGCTTTATACTTCATTCTATTTTGCTTTTGCATTGAATTATCTTCGATATACGTCATTTTATAAAATGATCAAACCTGCTATCGAAATGGCAAAGAGTGATAGTGAAATCAGGATCGATAAAGAAACCCATAATACCTGGCCTATCGTTAAAGAGAAGATTCTTTCCCGAAAGTCCTACTTGCGATCCGGGATTACCATTGAGGAACTGGCAACGGAATTAAAAATTAATAGAAAGCAGCTTTCCGCATTTATAAACTCGGAAGAAAAAGTGAATTTTAATACCTGGATCAATAAGCTCCGGATTGAAGAGGCAAAGCAAATGTTGATTTTTTCTCCTGAAACTACATTAGCAGAGATTTCTGAAAGAACAGGTTTCACGGAGCAATCAAATTTTAGTCGACAGTTTAAATTAGTTGTCAATGTATCTCCTTCGATATGGCGATCAAATAATATCCGAGAATCGAGGGCCTCTTTTAAACAATAAGAGAAGGAAATCAGTTACTTCCGGTTAAGAGTTGGAGAGTCATTCTTCCTCAGAAATTAATTGTTTCGATTATTCTTATCTTTCAAATCATTATTCATCTCTGATAGTTTGAAATGAAATTCAGAAATTGGGATAGTGTATATACCTCTATTTGTATAACAACGATTGCGTTTTCGATTGTTTGGGGTTGTGCCCATTTAATTGTCGGTTATAATAGAATTGAGACTTCTTCCTGGTAATTCATTTATAAATAGAACTCTTTTGTCAGTTTAGGTTATATATTTCCTGATTTGATAAAAAGGAAAAGACACAGATTGTCTTTTTTTGTGTCAAGAATTGTTAGTAGAATTGCCTGTCGTAGAAAAACATTCAGAGGGAGAGAGATTTACCAGAGATAGTTGTATTTCAATTTGATCAGATCATATTTGGGTTGATCTTTTCCTCTTCTATAATTGGGTTGATGTTATAAACTTCCCCATTACTTTATATTGCAAAATATATTGAATGTTATTCCATAAAGGCGAATCAAAGGATTCGTCTTTTTTCGTTATATAGTTTATTCATTGAGAGAAGGAAAGTTTATTCATTAGAGGTAGTATGTTTTTACTTTGTCACCCCCGAAACTTAGTGGCTTTTATTTTAATCAAATAAATTGATTCCTGTTTAGATATATCAACTAAGTGTTTTTTGATCCTTATCGTTTTCATAAACTTCAAAAGAATGAGAAGATTTACACATCTAAATTCAAGACCTGTCCCTTATGGTAGAATGCTGCTTTCAGTAGCATTTTTATTTTTGTGCATAAGTGGATTTTCCCAGACACCGGGTTTAATTGTGCGAGATGGTAATGGTAATATCCCGCCACAAACCTGGTCTTCAGTGTTGGACCCTAATCACGACGGATTTACGTCAAAGACTACTGTTGGTTTTGTTGGTTCTGATCTGGGCGTCGCTAACAGTGAAATTCCTTATTTTTCTATTCCGGTGCCTTTTACAGAACCCACCGGAGACCTGAGAAGAGGTCCTGACGGAAGATTCTCGGAATTGGTAAAAGACCAGGAAGGTAATGGTTTTTATACTTATTCGGATGGAACAAACTTTATGGCCAGACTCAGGGTAGGAAGTATCATGGCAGGCTCGAAAGGATATAGTGTCTTGATTGATATAGACTCGAAATTCGGAGCCTCAGGACCCAATGCAGATCCCAACTATAAGCATGGGAATCCGGGTTTTGAGTATGAAGTAGTTTATGAAAGTAACTTCAGGGTTGCAGTGTACAATGTGGACGGAGCTACAACCGGAACATTAGTCGCGGCTTACGATTTGGCAAGCAATCCTCAATATGCGCAAACGTCAGTAGCATTGACCCGGGATGGGGGGAATACAGACTATTTTTATGATTTTTATGTTCCTCTTTCTGTTTTAGGCATCACAGCCAGTACTCCTATCCGGGTTACTGCAACTACCGTCATGTCACCTATGGGAGCGATTGGCGGGCCAAGTTCGGATGCTTACGGAAATGACGATTTATATCCAAGCATATACGATCAATGGACTACTGATATTTTGGCACAAAAGCCATTTACCCTGACAGACGGACCTGTTTCAACATTCTGTACAGCTGCACCTACAGTTGATTCGCCCATTTCAGCATCATCAACTTCTATATCGGGAACCTGGACTAAAGCTAGTTATTCAACAGAAACGACTGCAACAATAACTGTATATAAGAATGGATCAAGTATTGGTACGACCACGGCTACAAGTGGAGGTGCATGGACTCTGAGTGGAGTTTCGGTTGCTGCCGGAGATGTGATAACCGCAAAAGCACTATCCACCGGGGAAAGTCAGTGCGAGGTTTCCAATAGTGTGGTCGTGTTAAGCTGTACGCCGGCTACTACTACACCTACTACCGGATTTACATTCTCGTGTCTGACCCTCAGAGGAATGATGGGGACAAAACCGGCAAATGCTACAGTCAGAATCTACAGTAATACACCTTCAGGTCCTACTTTGTTTTCGACATCTTCTTACCCGGTAAGTTATGCCGGTTCTACAGGTACAGGTACAATTGCCGGTACATATTGGGATGTACAGGGTACAAATACACAGAATTCAAATCCTTGTGGTGGTGGTGCTCCTGATATTCCTGCCGGAAGTTACTTTGGAACTGTGCAGTTGCCGGGTATGTGTGAATCAGCTCCGGTATTTTCTACAATCTGTACCAATACGAATACTACCGCTACTCCGGTTATTACTTCGAATCCGATTTCCGGTGGTACCACAATAAGTGGTACTGCGACAGCAGGAAGTGGCGTTTCACTTTGGATTGATGGTATTTACCAATCTACTGTAACAGCTTCCGGGGGAAATTTTTCTTTTACAGGACTTTCTTTGCAGCTTAATCAATCTATTGAGGTTAGAGCAGTTTCAACAGGAGAATGTACTAGTGCTGCAGCATCCAAGACGGTTGGTTGTTATGTAACTCCACCTGCAATCACTGATAATGGGTCCGGTAAAGTGATTGTCGGAACAACGATTCAGGGTACTTCTATTGCCGGAGCAGGATCTACCGTTACCATTACCCGAAGTTCCGGAACTCCATTAACTACAACTGCTACAGTTCTTACGAATGGAACCTGGACCTCTTCCTTTACCGCAGTAGCCGGTGTAACCTATTCGGCGACACAGACAACTTCCTGTGGAACGAGTTCAGTTTCAAATACCGTAACAGGTCAGGCTGAAACACCGGTAGGAGGGTGTGGTAGCATTACCGGTCCGGTTTCTGAAAGCGTAACCTCTGTATCCGGAACCGGTTATGGAGCTGGTACTGTCCATCTATATATTGATGGTGGGGAAATAGGATCAGCAGTAACATCCGGAGGAAGTTGGACAATTCCCGTAAATACGACAGTTTTAAATAAGATCTATCCGGGCGGGGAACTGACAACTACATTTGAATCCGGAGGTGGACTACCTGTTAACTGTTCTTCATCTGTGATAGTGGATTGTACTTCTCCTACCAGCACCTATACTATTGTGATTTCACCATCCAGTACAGGTACGGGTAGTACTGCGGTTAATCCTTATTTAATTAGTTCAAGTCTGATAAGTTTTGCGGTTACAGGAACTCAAAACGGAATAATCTACACACTATATGATAATAACGGGGTAGCTCAGGGAACTTCTCAATTTGGAAATAGTGCGGGAACAATTTCGTTTACAGGAATTACAGCACCTGCAACCTCAGGATCTTATACCTGGTCTGTTGTAGGGATAAAACCGACAGGGTTTAACTGTACGAATGCATCGGTAAATATTTACCTGAAAAAAACGCCATATTCCGATCTTTCTATTACTAAAACCGTAAATAACTCAACACCAACAGTCGGAAGTAATGTTACGTTTACCATCACGGCAAGCAATGCGGGACCGGGTGATGCAACCGGTGTGGTTGTAAATGATGTTTTACCATCGGGTTATACTTTCGTCAGTGCGACACCATCGGTCGGAACCTGGACTGCTCCAAACTGGAGCATCGGGAATCTGGTAAATGGAGCAACTGCGACATTGACCATTGTGGCAACCGTTAAGTCGACTGGTACTTATTCGAATATGGCAACCATTACGGGTGAACAGGGTGATCCAGCTTCAGCTAATAACTCAGCAACATCTACACCTACAATACAAAATACACCTCCGGTGGCTGTTGACGATGTGAAGTCCACGCAAATGAATGTGGCTTTTAGCGATAATGTACTTACGAATGATACCGACGTCGATGGAAATACTCTTTCTGTGACCCAGTTTGTGATTGGTAGTAATACCTATAGTGCAGGCGCCACGGCGACAATCACTGGAGTCGGCTCAATACAGCTGAACGGTAATGGTAGTTTCACATTTACGCCAACAACCGGGTATAGTGGAGCTGTTCCTACTATTTCCTATACGGTTAGTGACGGAAAAGGTGGAACTGATACAGGTGATTTATCAATTTCTGTAATATCCACCAATACGCCTCCGGTCGGAGTTAATGACAGTAAAACGATCAATGAAGATGAAACAGCCACGGGAAATGTGTTGACAAATGATACCGATGCGGATGGAAACAGTTTATCAGTTACTCAGTTTGTAATCGGTTCTACAACATATCCAGCCGGAACAACAGCAACGATAACCGGTGTCGGATCAATAATTATCAATACAAACGGATCTTATACATTTACTCCGAATTCTAATTACAACGGAGCTGTACCTGTGATCACTTATACATTGAGTGATGGTATAGCTTCAGCAACAGCGACTCTGACTTTGTCGATTAATCCGGTCAACGATGCCCCGGTTGCGGTAGCCGACAGTTATTCTGTCAACGAAGGCGCTACCTTAACCGTAAATGCGGCAACAGGCGTTTTGAACAACGATACAGATGCGGAAGGAAATTCCCTGAATGCCATCAAAGTGACCAACCCATCTCATGGTACGGTCACGCTGAACAGCGACGGTTCCTTCACCTACACGCATGACGGTTCAGAAACCACCAGCGACAGCTTTACCTATAAGGTCAATGACGGCACGGTGGATGGCAATACGGTAACAGTATCTCTAACCATTAATCCGGTGAACGATGCCCCGGTTGCAGTAGCCGACAGTTATTCAGTCAACGAAGGCGCTACCTTAACCGTAAATGCGGCATCAGGCGTTTTGAACAACGATACAGATGCGGAAGGCAATACCTTGTCTGCCATCAAAGTGACCAACCCATCTCATGGTACGGTAACGCTGAACAGCGACGGTTCCTTCACCTATACTCATGACGGCTCAGAAACCACGAGCGATAGCTTTACCTATAAGGTAAATGACGGCACGGTGGATGGTAATACGGTAACAGTTTCACTGACTATTAATCCGGTCAATGATGCACCGATAGCAGTCGCCGACAGTTACTCAGTCAATGAAGGCGCTACACTGACTGTCAATACAGCATCAGGCGTGTTGAACAACGATACGGATGCGGAAGGAAATTCCCTGAATGCCATCAAAGTGACCAACCCATCTCATGGTACGGTCACGCTGAACAGCGACGGTTCTTTCACCTACACGCATGACTCAGAAACCACCAGCGACAGCTTTACCTATAAAGTGAATGACGGCTCAGTGGATGGTAATACAGTAACTGTTTCTCTGACCATCAATCCGGTCAATGATGCACCGGTAGCAGTAGCCGACAGTTATTCAGTCAACGAAGGCGCTACTTTGACGGTACCAGCCTCAGGCGTTTTGACCAACGATACGGATGCGGAAGGAAATACCTTGTCTGCCATCAAGGTAACCAATCCATCTCATGGAACGGTCACGCTGAACAGCGACGGTTCCTTCACCTATACGCATGACGGATCAGAAACCACCAGCGATAGCTTTACCTATAAGGTCAATGACGGCACAGTCGATGGCAATACAGTAACAGTTTCACTGACTATTAATCCGGTCAATGATGCACCGGTTGCAGTAGCCGACAGTTATTCTGTCAACGAAGGTGCTACCTTAACCGTAAATGTGGCAACAGGCGTGTTGAACAACGATACGGATACGGAAGGAAATTTCCTGAATGCTGTCAAAGTGACCAATCCGTCACACGGAACGGTCACGCTGAACAGTGACGGTTCCTTCACCTATACGCATGACGGATCAGAAACCACCAGCGACAGCTTTACCTATAAGGTAAATGACGGCACAGTCGATGGCAATACTGTAACAGTTTCACTGACTATTAATCCGGTCAACGATGCCCCGGTTGCGGTAGCCGACAGTTATTCTGTCAACGAAGGCGCTACCTTAACCGTAAATGCGGCAACAGGCGTTTTGAACAACGATACAGATGCGGAAGGAAATACCTTGTCTGCCATCAAAGTGACCAATCCATCTCATGGTACGGTAACGCTGAACAGCGATGGTTCCTTCACCTACACGCATGACGGTTCAGAAACCACCAGCGACAGCTTTACCTA
>NZ_JAKZKV010000018.1 GCF_022808675.1 Parabacteroides sp. FAFU027 | reverse complement strand
ATTTGTCTCCATCAAATTTGGTGACAATGCGATTGAATTTACTTCGATTCAGAAACGAAACCAGTTGAGCAAAAACGTATTTGTCTTGATACATATGCAATCAGATTAATCTGATGCAAAACTAAAAATTCAAGTCCGTTCGCTCGCGAAATGCTTATAACCAACTAAATTTCAAATACTTCAAAGACCATTTTTAGATTTTAATGGGACAGTAATGTGTCGTTAAATAAAAAAGACGAGTTTGGATATAAAGAAGGAAACTAAGTTTTGACATTTCATGGATGAGGTGCTTTGTGGGCTTGAAGAATCATTGATAATATTTAACTAAACAAAAAAAGGCGAATCTTGTTCAGATTCGCCCTTCTCGTATCATAATAAAACACTCAGTGCCTTCGCACCTTTGCGTTCAATTCAAATTACTTCTTAGACATACGTTTACGCTCGTTCTCATCGAGGATGATCTTACGCAGACGGATGCTCTTCGGAGTCAACTCCACGTACTCATCTTCGCGGATGTATTCAAGAGCCTCTTCGAGAGAGAACTTGATCGCCGGGATGATACGAACTTTATCGTCAGAACCTGACGCACGCATGTTGGTCAGTTTCTTCGATTTGGTAACGTTAACCACGAGGTCGCCCTCTTTAGCGTGCTCACCTACCACCTGACCGGCATATACATCGTCCTGTGGATCGATGAAGAATTTACCGCGGTCTTGCAGTTTGTCGATAGAGTAAGCAAACGCGTTACCGGCATCCATAGAGATGATTGCGCCGTTGAGGCGTTTCTCGATATCGCCTTTCCACGGTTGGTATTCGAGGTAACGGTGTGCCATGATCGCTTCACCGGCAGAGAGTGTCAGTACTGTGTTACGCAGACCGATGATACCGCGTGAAGGTATGTTGAATTCGATGTTTACACGTTCGTTTTTGGTCTCCATCATCAGGAGTTCACCTTTGCGGCGAGTCACCACGTCGATCACTTTACTTGCCGATTCTTCGGGCAGGTTGATGGTTAACTGTTCGATAGGCTCGCATTTTTTGCCGTTGATCTCTTTGATGATTACCTGAGGCTGGCCTACCTGAAGTTCGTAGCCTTCGCGACGCATGGTTTCGATCAAAACCGACAAGTGGAGTACACCGCGACCGAATACAGTCCAGCAGTCAGCTTCCGGTGATTTCTCTACGCGGAGAGCCAGGTTTTTGTCCAACTCCTTCATCAGACGATCGTGGATGTGGCGTGAAGTCACCATTTTACCCTCTTTACCGAAGAAAGGAGAGTCGTTGATGGTAAACACCATAGACATCGTAGGTTCGTCGATAGCGATCGGATCAAGTGGTTCCGGTTCGTTGAAGTCAGCGATAGAGTCGCCGATTTCGAAACCTTCGATACCTACCAATGCACACAAGTCACCACATTTAACTTCCGGTACTTTCATACGCCCCAGTCCTTCAAATGTATGAAGCTCCTTGATGCGTGATTTTACGAAAGAGCCGTCTTTTTTACAAAGCATTACGTCCTGATTTTCTTTCAGGTTGCCACGGTGTACACGACCGATAGCGATACGACCCACATAGCTTGAGTAGTCAAGTGAGGTAATAAGCATCTGAGGCGTTCCTTCGCGATATACGGGAGCAGGAATATGTTCGATGATAGATTCAAGCAGGAAGGTGATGTCGCTTTCCTCTTTTTTCCAGTCGGCACCCATCCAGTTGTTCTTAGCTGAACCGTAGATGGTGTGGAAATCCAACTGCTCTTCGGTTGCGTCGAGGTTAAACATCAGGTCGAATACCATTTCGTGTACTTCGTCCGGGCGGCAGTTTGGTTTGTCCACCTTGTTGATCACCACGATAGGTTTCAATCCGATTTGCAATGCTTTTTGCAATACGAAACGAGTCTGAGGCATCGGGCCTTCGAAAGCGTCCACCAAAAGCAGACAGCCGTCAGCCATATTCAATACACGCTCTACCTCGCCACCGAAGTCGGCGTGGCCCGGAGTATCAATAATATTAATCTTGTGATCTTTATATTGGATGGAAACGTTTTTCGACAGAATGGTGATTCCGCGCTCACGTTCAAGGTCGTTGTTGTCAAGAATAAGCTCTCCTGAGTTCTGGTTTTCTCTGAAAAGGTGGCCAGCTGCCAGCATTTTATCAACCAATGTTGTTTTGCCGTGGTCAACGTGGGCAATAATCGCAATGTTTCTAATCTTTTGCATACCTACTGATTATGTGGATCACTCCACTTTTTAAATTAAGGCGCAAAGGTACGACAAAAAAACGGGAAAATCGCAGTCAATCAGTTACAAAGCGGTGAAATGGCGTTAAAACTATACCTCTGTTTTGTCCCTTTTTAATGGTATTTGGAGAATTCAAATTCCAACTTCCGGAGCCTGGACGATTTTGTGATTATAGGTTTAGATAAGGTTGGATATAGGTTTGTTATAGGTTGACTTTAGGTATATAAAGTAGAAATACAATGGCTATACTATGATAATACAATGATAAAATAGTCTTTATAAAGAGTATCATATCACTATTATATCTCTATGTTACTACTGTCATATGTCTATTAAAACTTAAAGTCAACCCAGACTAAACCTATATACAACACTAAGGGAAACTCTATTCAAAATCTTACTTGTGTAAACTGTTTTATTCGATTTGGGGTAATTGTGTAAAATAATTGGTTGAATGTTTGGTTGTTTTGATAAAATGTATTTCATTTGCAGTGTACTAATAAACTAATACACTAAAAACAGATAGCCATGATTCAATTGAAAGATCTGCAGTTTGCTTATTCACGTAAGAAGCCTCTTTTTGAGACGATTAATCTGGAATTGAAAGCAGGTAATATTTATGGTCTGCTGGGTAAAAACGGGGTGGGAAAGACAACGTTGCTCAACCTGATGTGTGGATTGCTTTTTCCAAAATCGGGCGAATGTATCGTAATGGGTTTAACACCTGCTAAACGGGAAGTGGCCTTCTTGCGAAACCTATTCTACGTGCCGGACGAGATTGCATTGCCTTCGATGAAGATGAAGGACTTTGTGCGGGTTAATAAGGTGTTTTATCCCAACTTTGATGAGGACTTGTTGAAAAACTGCCTTGATGAGTTTGAGCTGGATGAGAATGAAAACCTGGCAAAACTGTCGCACGGACAGAAGAAGAAGGCGTTTATCTCTTTTGCGCTGGCCTGTCAGACTCAACTGTTGCTTATGGATGAGCCGACCAACGGGCTGGATATTCCTTCCAAAAGTACCTTTCGCAAACTGATGGCATCGGTGGCGACAGAAGAGCGTTGCATCGTGATTTCTACCCACCAGGTGCGTGACCTGGAGAACCTGATTGATGCCGTGGTGATCATGAATAACCGCCGCGTGTTGCTCAACGGCACACTGGATCAAATTACGGAGAAACTGACTTTCCGCGAACTGGTGAAAGATGAAAAGGCGCTTTACGAAGAGTCGGGCCTCAAAGGCCGCTGGGGCGTGGTGGAAAATACCACCGGCGAATACAGCAAGGTGGATATGGAGATGCTCTTCAATGCAGTGGAGGGGAATAAGAAGGAGATTGAACGGATATTTGCGGAAAAACAGGAGGTGTGATTATGAATGAAATATTTAGTCTTCAGCGTTTTGGTGCGCTGTTTGTCCGTTATTGGGTGGAACGAAAGGTGGCTTTTCTGTTGTATGTCCTTTTGGCATTTGTGTTGTTGCTATGGGCTTTTATGTCGGGGCATAAGGAATTGAGAATACACCAGTATGAAAATGTGACGCGGTTTAGTGTCATCATTGGATACATGGCTTTTATGATATTGATGTTGAGCTTGGTGTTTAAAGAGTTTGTGGATTACAAAAGAGGGGTGTGGTTCATGTTGATTCCAGCTTCGAGGAACGAGAAGTTCGCTTTTCTTTGCGTGATGGGCTTGATGGTACCGACTGTCATCTATTTCGGGATGCTGTATTTTGTGGACTCTTTCACTTTCCATCAGTTTTATCCTGAGTCGGGTTATCTTCTTTTTGTTGAATCCTGTAAAGTAGATAAGCAGGCAATACTTACTGTGATCTTTTATCTCTTTGTTATTTTCCTGAGCTATTTCATGTTTAAAAAACATCAACTGCTCTATTCTATGTTGGTGAATATACTGGTTTTTACCTATGGTTTTGTGCTTTTGGACCAGTTTGTGGCGCATCAAATACTTCATCCACAGTTTTGGGGAACAACGCCTTTTGGGGAAATTAAGGTTAATGCCTTTTCTTCATTGGTTGATGAGGGGTTGATCTTTGGTTATCCGCTCTATTCGATACCTGTGGTTGTGTTCTTTTTCGTGGGAATGGTGTATGCTGCTAACCTGAAATTCAGGGAGAAGCAGTTGACGGTTTGATGTGAAATGATGTAGATAGAGCTTATTGCAATGAATTCAAATAGAGATTCAAGTTATGAAGAAAAGTAATATCGTGTTGGCATTGTTAGCCATCGTTTTTATAGCCGCGTATTCCGGTAATTTTTATTATCAAAAGTCGGTGTATGAACCTTGGCGAATGGCTTTTGAGAAATCTATCCGATTTAAGAAGGTGAAAGATAGTATCAGGGTGGTTTGTGTCGTGAATGCGCAGGAAAATATACACCAAAAAATTGAATTTGAAAAAGGTGACTGGATTTATGATTTTATCCTAATTGATAAATTTGATAGAGGGACGCACACATACGAAACATTAACTGCTTTTGGCAAAATGCACACGATTAAAGGCGATACATTATTGATTCCCGGAGAGGTATTTAAATCTCTTTCTTCAGATAGTGCAGGAGTGTTTCATCTGCGTTTGCCAAACCTTCAGGAGGTTTATTATAATGGAAAATCTATGAGTGTTAACGATAAATCGGAGTAATTTTATGGAATCAAATACATTCAGTTGGGAACGCGTATGGGCATTGCTCGTACGGTATTGGGAAGAACAACGCGGTAAGCTTTTTGCCGTGATGATGGCGGCTGCGGCGCTGATGTTCTTTGGGTTTAGTACAGCGGGAAAGCATAGCCTGGTAGTGCCGGTGCTTTTCAATGTGTTGGCCGTAGTATCGAAGATAGGGTTTACATTCTGTCTGCTCTATCACATTCATCTGGGCTTTGCGGTGATAAAGGAAAAGAAGTACTGTTCACGCTTTTTGCTGGTGCCGGCTACTTCGCAGGAGAAGTTTGTCTTTCTGCTGTTGAGCAGCGTGTTTATTCCGGCGCTATTTTATATAACGCTGTTTATCGCATTGGCCATTGCATTCCAGATGTTGTTTCATATTGAGTTTGTATCGTTTTTGGAGTATGCATTCTTTGTCACCAATAAATTGACTTTCGATGCCGGTCAACAGTTTTTAATGATGTATTCATCGTTGGTATTGTTGATTTTCGGGCAATTCCTGTTCAAGAAAAATGCCACAATCAAAACCCTGTTGTCGTTTATTGGATTGACATTGGTGTTAAGCAATATTGAAGAATTGATACTTTACCTGATTTTTCAACCGGCTAACTGCTCCATCAAGAGTGAGTTTTTGGGCGGACTCACACTGAAAGCCAATATGATGTCGGATGATATTGACCGCGGACTCTTCAGCAGCATCCCGCACATCTACAACATTGCGTTGTTTAGCTTTGTAACTGTGCTGGGCTATGTATGTTATTTGAGATTTAAAGAAAAACAGGTAAAAGTATGAGATTCAACGATACACAACCCATATTCCTCCAGATTGCCGACTGGGTCTGTGAGCGGATTCTGGCCCGCGACTGGAGTCCGGGGGATAGAATTCCCTCTGTACGTGATCTGGCGGTAGAGCTGGAGGTGAATCCCAACACCGTAATGCGTGCTTACGAACGGTTGCAGCAAAACGAGGTGATTTACAACAAGCGCGGGATTGGCTATTTCCTTTCGGAAGATGCTTATCCGGGTGTGTTGGCTATGCGTAAGACTGAGTTTTGCGAACAGGAGTTACCCCTGTTTTTCAAGAAATTATCACTTCTGAATATTTCCATTAAAGAGATTGAGGAGAAGTACAATCAGTTTCAAAACAGTTTAAATCAAGGTGAAAATGAAAAAGAGCAATAAGATACTGATTCTGTTGGCCATCATTGCCGGTGTTGCCTATTTTTCCAATATGGGATACCACATTTATAAATTGCGTAAGGTCTATCAGGATAAGGATATGAAAGCGCTGTTTAATAACTGGACCCAGTATATCAATGTGGTTTGCGTGACCAATCCCGACAGTATGATTCTTACGAAATTCAGGGTGGAACAGGGGATTAATTATTTCCGGATCAATACAGACCAGCAGGAGAAGGATTTTTACAAGAACATGGCCACACGCGAAGATACCTTGTTTGTTTCGGCCGAAACGGCATATATTCTTAACCGGAGAAACAACCAGCAGGAGTACTACATCGGTCTGCCAAATGTAAAGCAGCTTTACTGGAACGGAAAGCTGGTGCAAAGCTTCTAAAGTGCCTCCATTGCACTCTGGAGTGCTGATTGGGCACTCCCGACTGCCTCCGTGGCACTCAAGAGTGCTAAAAAGGCACTCCCGACCGCCGGATTGGCACTCCGGAGTGATAAGCCGGCACTCTGGACTGCCATCGGGGCACTCTGGAGTGCTGAATCAGCACTCCCGACTGCTAAGTTAGCACTCTGAAGTGCTAAATCGGCACTCTGGAGTGTTCCGCCAGCACTCTTGAGTGTTAATCCGACACTCCAGACTGCCAAATCATCACTTATTTGAGTTAGGATGATATATTTATTTTGAGTAGTATGTATTATTTCGCAAATAATTACGTTTTAATAGATGTTTGTATTTTGCGTTGTCATTTTTGAACGCATGAATTGAGATAGCTTACTTGAGAAAGGTTTAACATACACAATTAACACACTACCATTTAAAATGAAACAAAGAATTCTGTTGTTTCTGATGCTGATCGGCTGTGTAAGCCTTAGCGCGGAAAACAAGACTCCGGCGTATCAAATCACCGGACAGGCTGTGGAACAAAACAGCGGTAAAACCATCCCTTATGCCACGGTCACGCTACAGACCGACAGTGCTAAAACCATCAAAAAGATCAGTTGTGATGTCTCCGGTAAGTTTACCGTGCCGGTCAATGAAAAGCGGAAATACACCCTTATCCTCACAGCACTGGGGTATGCCGAAACAAAGGTGGCTGTAGAAGTCACCGAAACCAAAACAGAGGTGGGTAAAGTGAATATGGCCGAGGGGACGGTGATGAAGACTGTAACTATTGAGGCTCAAAAGCCGTTGGTGAAGGTCGATGTGGATAAAATCACCTACAGCATTGAAGCTGACCCCGACTCCAAAACCAACAACGGATTGGAGATGCTGCGTAAAGTTCCTCTTCTGGCGGTGGATGGCGATGAAAATATCACACTCAACGGACAATCCAATTATAAGGTTTTGGTCAATGGCAAAAGCTCCTCGATGATGTCGAAGAACTTCAAGGATGTGATCAAAAGTCTTCCTGCCAGTTCGATTAAGGATATCGAGGTGATTACAAACCCGTCTTCGAAATACGAAGCCGAAGGGGTAGGAGGAATCATCAACATCATCACGGTGAAAAAGACGCTGAACGGGTATAACGGTAGTGTGAGTACCGGATTTGATTCCCGCGGAAGCTTGAATGGTAGCGTTTACCTGACCACTAAGATCAACAAGTTCGGATTCTCGGCACGCTATTATGGAAATGGATATAAACAGCCTGGATCGTACGGGTTTAGTAACAGTACCAATTACAAGAGCGATCAGTATTATCAGTCCCTGTATGATTACAAAGGTACAAGCAACGGTTATTCAAATGGTTTTTCCGGTGAAGCCAGTTACGATATCGACTCGCTGAATCTGATCAGTATGTCGTTTTGGGGTCACCTGGGTGGAAATCAAAGTGATAACACCTCTACTGCTTTGATGACAAATACAGCCGGAGCTCTTACCCGGTATTATGAAAACTTATCGAACGGAAAATCAACGTATGGCTCTGTTTCGGCAAATATTGACTATCAGAAGACCTATAAGAAACCGGACAAATCACTTACATTTTCCTATAAAATCGATGCGAATCCGAATACTTCAAACTATACAAACCGGATAGATTCCTGTATCAACTATACGCCCTATAGTCAGAAATCGATTCGGGATGATTTGGGGCAGGAGCATACTTTACAGGTGGATTACTATGATCCACTCACTAAAATGCACCAGATCGAGTGTGGTTTAAAGGCTATTTTCAGGAATAACTCAAATAATTCGGATCAGTACCGGAACGATACATTGAGAGTGGATCAAAGCAATAAACTGAATTACGACCAATATATCGTGGGGGCTTATGCCGGATATGTTTTCAAATTGAAAAAATTCACCGCTAAATCAGGATTAAGACTGGAAAGAACCTGGAATTATGGAACTTCGACCTCTGATTCTGTCGTGAAATTTACAAACCGACTATTTAATCTGGTGCCTTATATCACGCTTTCCTATCAGATCAAACCGGGTAAAACGGTCAAGCTGTCTTATACCCAACGCTTGCAGCGACCAGGTGTCTGGTATCTCAATCCCTATGTCAACAATACCAATCCGCTTTATATCTCTTACGGTAATCCGCATCTGGTATCGGAAATATCCCATTCATTCGAGGCGGGTTACAGCATGTTTACCTCCAAGTTTAGTCTGAATACTTCACTGAATGCTTCCATAAACAACAATTCGATTGAGCGGGTTTCCACTATGGATAGCTCGGGAGTGACGACAACTATTTATAAGAATATCGGTCTTGACCAGAATTACAACTGGAACAGCTACCTATCTTACCGTTTGGGATCAAAATTCAGTTTGTACGGAAATGGTACATTCTCTTATGCCAAATATGAAGCCCGTTCGGGACAGAACCTGAAAAATGAAGGATTCGGATTCCGGGGCTCATTAGGCTTTAATGTATCGCTTTGGAAGAATGCTTCATTGAACGGAAATGGCGGATATTCTTCTCCTTATATTTACCTACAGGGAAAGTCATCGGGTTACAGTTATTCGAGCATAGGTCTTTCGCAGTATTTCCTAAAGCGTAAACTTTCGTTGAATATCTCCGTATCAGAGCCATTCCGGGAAAAACGTAAATATGAATCCAACTCCAAGGGGGATGGATATACTTCACATTCCGAAGGATATTACTATACACGTACTGCCCGTATTGGTATCTCCTATAACTTCGGAAAAATGGATGTTTCAGTCAAGAAAGCCAAGCGCGGTATCTCAAACGATGATGTAAAAAGTGGTGGCAGTAGCGGAAACTAAATTGCCCGAATGGCGCAAATTCAGCAAGCGTGATTGAATAAATGCAAAATAAAAAACCGGATTCAGCATCCAATCTGAATCCGGTTTTGTTATATATCTCAAGGGCAACTCTTTATCGGGTAGGGTTGAGCCATTTTCAGCCGGTGTGTCAGAGATAGTGTCGGGGAAAAATCGTAAGTTTGTTAGAAATATTCCATTTATGAAGAAGCGTTACCTTATTTTGCTCTATATCTTCCTGCTCAGTAGTCTGACAGGCTATGCCCAGTTGAGTCAGGGCGGCGATCCATTGCCTGCAAGTTTGCTTCGGAGTGCTGATGCCGGTTTATTTACCGAGATGGAGTCGTTTGATGTTCAGCAGATGTTGCGGGAAGACTCAGTCAACTCTAAACAGCGTGGTGCAGCCCGTTTCGCGAAGAAGTTTTTTACCGATTTGCGACCGGATAATGCCGGGGTCCGCTTTACATTGGCCGATGGCACAAAGGTGTGGCAATGCGGTATCCGTTCGAAGGGTGCCTATTCGATTAACCTGCTCTTTACCAGTTATCACGTTCCGGAAGGCGCAAAACTTTTCATCTATAACAGTGACCGGACTTCCAAAATCGGAGCTTTTACCGAGCAAAACAATAGTGAATTCTTCAAACTTCCTACTGCTCCTGTGTATGGCGATGAGATTATCGTTGAATATCAGGAGCCGGCAGATGTTGCCTTCAGCGGCCGTATTGCCATTGGTGAGGTAAATCACGATTACCGGGGGATGACCTTAAGGAGCCGTCCCGGGCAACTCATCTCTACTGCCACCTGTCACAAAGATGCCGCCTGCTATCCGGAATATTCCGATATCGCACAGGCTACTACATTGCTGATCATTAACGGAAATGAATATTGTACCGGCTGTCTGCTTAACAATGCAGAGGAGGACGGTACACCTTACCTGATTTCTGCGGCCCATTGCTTTTATCCCAAAAACGGAGCAACGTCCCAAATCCGTGCTCAGAATACGGTGATCTTCTTCAACTATCAGAATCCGTCCTGTTCCAATGTGGTTATTGGTCCGGAAGATTACAGTCTGGCATCGGCCAATCTCCTGATGTATGAGGAAAAACTTGATGTCGCACTGCTGAAACTGGTCGATACACCTCCCGTTTATTACCGACCCTATTATGCGGGCTGGAATGCGGGTACACCGGCAGCACCACCTTACGTTAGCCTGCATCACCCGATGAGTAAAACCAAGAAAGTCGCGATAGAGAATGATAATCTGATACAATCGACTTACACCGATGGCGAGTTAATCGCAGAGCCGGGAGTACACTGGCGTGTGCCATCCTGGGAAGTCGGTGTTACAGAAGCCGGTTCGTCAGGATCGCCATTGTTTGATTCCAATAAGCGTTTTCTGGGAGGATTGACCGGTGGTAGCTCTACCTGTAGTGATCCGACGAATGATTATTACTATTCCATACAAAAGAACTGGACCTATTACAGCGATTCGCTTCGTCAACTGAAGCATTGGCTTGATCCGAAGAATCGGGGAGTATTACAGGTCGGTGGATTAGACCCGTATGCAGCCAACAGTTGTTCCCGCCTGACGCACATCGGGATTTCGGAGCAAATGGGGGTCAGTTACCTGAAATCACCTGAAACAGGACCGGTATTCAGTAAAAACAGCCTATCCACCCAAGAGTGCGCCGAACGTTACATTACGGGAAAGAAAAACAGGATTTACGGGGTACATCTGGTGATTCCGACCTGGAAGTCCACGATGAACGGACAATTGGTGGTCAATCTCTATAGTGGTTACGAAACTCCGGATGCCCAACCCATTATTACAAAAACGGTACAGCTGAGTTACCTGAATCATGACGTGTCATCCGGTAATTTTTATTATGTGAATAAACCCACCACGGCTGCCTGTGATAATTTCATCCGCTTTGATAATCCGGTGGATGTCGATTATAGCTTTTTTGTAGGTTACAAAGTCAATTATTCATCGACCGATACCTTCAAGATTTACAATGTGCTGGATCGCAAGTCTCTTTTTAATTCGGCTTTCCTTCTGCAAAACAACCTGCAATGGACACCGGTTTCCTCTTTTGGAAGTGATCTGATGAATACGTCTTTATGGATTGACCCGATTGTGCATCTTGGCCTGACCCTTCCGGTTAAAGAAGATACGGTAGATTTCCTGCAGTCGGTTTATACCAGCTATAACCGGGCGATCAATTTCATAGGTCTGAGTAAAGTTAATACATACCAAATGAGACTTTACAACTCAATGGGGCAACTGGTCGATCAGAATAATAACTTTAATGCTCAAAGTTATATTGATGCAGGTGCGTTGCCTAACGGAGTGTATATCGTTTACCTCAGGAGCGATATGCAGTTGTACAGCAAGAAGATTTTGATCTATTAAAAGTCTGTTTAAATTTGGCTTTCTATCAAATAAAGGAAAACATCTGAAGTGTCTATTGGAATTCAGATGTTTTTCTGTTTATGGGTAAAAACAGATTCGCGAGATAATTTTTTGTATGTTCATTGCAACCAAATGTGCTTATGCTTACGTCTAATATATCAGTAATGAATATTCATCTCCTTAAAATTCAAACATCATGAAACGCATTTCAATTCACTTTCTGTTAATGGCTCTTGTCGCTACGTTGGCAAGCGCTTGCTCGTTTGCTTTTTCCAATAAGGTTAATGGTTCCGGTCATGTTACGCGCATCGGATATCGCGTTGAGTCTTTTAACAAGATAGATATCAGTACTGTACTGGATGTCGTAGTTATCCCCGGAAAAGAGGAAAAAGTGATCGTGGAGACCGATGATAACCTCCAGCAATATGTCATTGTTGAGAGTGGCGCAAATGCCCTCAATCTCAAAATGAAAGAGCATGTAAATATAGGCAAACGCACTGCCGGAAAAATCTACATTTACACAAAAGGAGTTGAGGTTATCAATAACAGTTCTGTCGGACGGCTCACTTCGCAGGATACTTTGAAGGCGAATACCTTCAGACTGGATAATAGTTCGGTGGGAACTACCGATTTGAAGATTAAAGCGCAAACCATTACGGTGAAGAACAGTGCTGTAGGCAGCACTTCTCTTTATCTGCAAAGTGAAAAACTGGATCTGGATAACAGTGCGGTAGGGAAAACAGAGCTGACCGGCAATTGCCCTCAGGCAACCATTAAAAACTCCAGCGTGGGAGCTTTTATGGCAGGCAACTTTATAACCCAGGTGCTGCATATCAACAACAGCGCAGTTGGCAAGACTGAAATCTATGCTGAAAAAGAGTTTTATATCGATAATAATGCAGTTGGCAAACTGGAAATATTTGGAAACGGAGTTATCAAACAGCTTAACGATAACGGCATTGAGAAGGTGAAGAAGCATTAGAGGGTATTTCATATCCAGAAAAACTAAGGCAGCCATTTGAATCTCTCAGAGGATTCAGGTGGCTGCTTTGTTTTTGTCCGGTTAGATAACTGAGCACTAGCAGAGGAATACAGCTTTGAACTGTTTGTATTGATTTATTAACATCAAAAATGCGACTAATAGTGTCATAATACAAAGTGTTGCATTTTGCCTAAAATCTAATTTTGTATTTATTATCAGTGTAGTATGTATTCTGTTCTGTGCTGTTTGTGCGAACAGTGTTTTTTTGCAGTCAACAACCTTAAGTCTTAAATAAACTCCTTAGTGAGAGTCATACCTATTACAATTCAATGAGAAAATAGAAATTGCTTTGACTTGAATTATTTCTCAATTAATAACTAACCATTTAATGATTTGTACCATGAAAAAAAACTTCTTTTTAAGAGCTATTACCGCACTTTTAGTCTGTTTTTGTTGCCTTGGCACAGCAAATGCTCAGTCTTCAGATGCTTTGTTTTATGTAGATTTTAAAACACTTCCGGGAGCATTTACCTCGGGGGATATTTACACGACCTCTTCTTCAGCCAGTCAGGAAAAAACAGTCAACAACATTGTATTTGGTAACGGTCCCAGCAAACAACGCATTAATATGAATATCGGCCAAAGTGCGAGCCAGTATGGCAGTGGTGCAACTTCGTATGTGTCAGAAACTGCAGATGATGATGGGGCTACTGCTGGTGCTTTTAGTTTTCTGGCTGTCGGCACAACAACTACTCCCGGCGGTGGATATATAATTACACCAGAAGTGCAGGGCCCATGCAAAATATCCGTATGGAATGCATCGGGAAGTACTTCTTCGCAACAGAAATTTGATGTCTATTTTATTGAAAATGGTGGAACTCCGGCTTTTCAAACGACTACCACAATCGTTGCAAATAAATTAATCAAGAAGAATACTTATAATTACACCGGAAACGGATTGTTGAAAGTTAAGTTTGTTTCTTCATCAGCAATATCAAGTGCGAATACCAACCTTTATTTCTATAATATTCTCATTGAATCTACCGCACCGGCAACCACACCAAGCCTTCAGCTTTTTTCGGGGGCCAATGCACAAACTGTTTATCCCAACCAGCCCATTTCTACAATTACATATAAATGGGGAGGCACTGCCAATGCAGCAGCTATAACCTGGACAGGTACAGCAAGTGGTTCAACCGCTCCAGATGGCATTACCGTGACAACAGATAACACTGCAAAGACGGTCACTGTCTCTGGCGCACCTTCTACTGCCGGAACTTATGAATATAGCGTTACAGCTACTGATGGAACAAATACAACAGCAGCTTTAACAGGCTCCATTACAGCTAAAACCACCACAAAAATCAAAATGGCCTACGTGACTACTGTGACTAACGGCGTTCCATCCACAACTGACCAACCTTTCCTGACGGCTTTGGCTACGGACTTTGATCTTAATTATATTTCATCCACTGCAACCGGTGTGGATTATTCATATTACGATGTGATTATGCAAAGTGCAGTTCCCAGTTCAGGAGATGCAGGGCTTGCCGAACTGAAAACCAAGTGCCTGGCAAAACCATTTGTCCAAATGAAGACTTTCCAGTATCAATCTTCAAGATGGAACTGGATGACTCCGGCTAATACAAGCCAAACGACGATCGTCGTTCCGGACGCAATGAAATCACACCCATTATTTAATGGGATCACATTTAGTGGCGATGCTTCTAATGAGGTAATATTGACAACTGCCACAACCGGCAATATGGCTGTAAAAGTCACAGCCTGGGTGGGTACTCCATCTCCTGCATCCCCAACAGTACTGGCTACTGTAAAAGGAGAAACGGATCCTGCATATTGTTATATGGAAGTTCCTGTTGGTACAACAATGAGCGGAATGACTGCTACAAACCAATACAAACACATGGTACTGGGATTAAGCGAGGCGGCCTGGGGCAGTCTGACAAACGATGCAATTACATTGGCGGTAAATGCTGCTAAGTATGTTGTGTCGGGTGTTAATGTTCCTACAAATGTTCAGTCTGCTACAGCCAAATCTGTTTTGTCAAAAGAGTACTATGATATTTTCGGAAGAAGAGTAACCTGTGAACCACAAGGTGTTTTGATTGAGAAGGTAATCTATTCTGACGGCTCTTCTGAATTTAAGAAAATACAGTTCAGCAAATAACTCACTACTGCACTATACAGAAAACCCTCCGAAACAACATCTGCGTTTCGGAGGGTTTTGTTTTTATTAAAATGTAGATTAGTCAATCAATTCACCAATCAGGGTAGCGGAGCTGGCTTCCAGGATTTTCACCTTTACGGTTTCGCCGATGTGACGTCCGTTTTTATTGAAAACCACCACCTTATTTTGAGAAGTGCGACCAAATAGCTGTTCACGTGAACGTTTGGAGAAACCTTCGACCAATACTTCAAACGTCTGGCCGATATCTCGTTTATTACTTTCATTAGAAAGTTGATTCTGCAATTCGATAATCTCCTGCAAACGTTTCACCTTCACTTCTTCCGAAACATTGTCTTCCAGATGTTTGGCAGCGTAAGTACCGGGACGTTCCGAATATTTAAACATAAATGCCGTGTCGAAACCGACTTCACGCATCAGAGAAAGCGTTTCCTGATGATCTTCTTCCGTTTCAGAGTGGAACCCACTGAATACGTCGGTTGTAATGCCCACTCCCGGAATAATACGCTTCATGGCAGCAATACGCTCCAGATACCATTCGCGGTCGTAACGGCGGTTCATCAGTTTCAGGATGCGGCTGCTTCCCGACTGAACAGGCAGGTGAATGTGTTTGCACAGGTTGGGATAATCAGCAATAGCCTGCAAGGTCTCGTCATTCATATCCTTCGGATGCGAAGTCGAGAAGCGGATGCGTATATCCGGAGCAGCTTCAGCTACCAGCTTGAGCAATGCGGTAAAGTCCACTATGCTGTCTTCTTTCTCATAACGGTATGAGTTTACATTCTGTCCCAGCAAGGTTACCTCTTTGAAGTTCTTCGCCTGAAGGTCTTTCAGTTCATTGAGAATACTTTCCGGGTCACGGCTACGCTCACGTCCGCGGGTGTAAGGTACTATGCAGTAGGAGCAGAAGTTGTTACAACCGCGCATAATCGAGATAAAGCCTGAGATGCGGTTGCCTCCGATACGGGACGGAATGATTTCACGATACGTCTCGTCAGTCGAAAGCTTCACGTTAATCACCTTTTCTCCTTTTTCCACAGCTCCCACCAGGTTAGGCAGGTCAAGGTAAGCATCGGGTCCAACGACCAGATTCACGTTGTGTTCGCTGATCAGCTCGTCCTTTACACGCTCAGCCATACAGCCCAATACTCCCACGACAAGATTCCTTTTTTTCTTGCGAAGGGAATTGAAGTAATGCAGACGTTGCACCACCTTCTGTTCGGCATTGTCACGAATAGAGCACGTGTTGACAAATACCGCATCGGCGTCGTCAAGCGATTCGGTTACCGTGTAGCCATCCATCTCCATGATTGAGGCTACTACTTCACTGTCGGCTACGTTCATTTGGCAGCCATAAGTTTCGATAAACAGTTTTTTTGATCCGTTTTCAGTCGCGGATTTAAAGTCCGTTCCTGCTTTTGTTTGATCCATTTGTTTGGTTTTAATAGTTGATATTTATATGAAGAGCTCATGAAGATTCTCACCCTCATTCCCTCATTCCCTCATTCCCTTTTTTATGAGCCATATACGAAGACCTCACTAACGGTCCGCTTACAACATGCGTAAAACCCATATCCAGCGCGATTTGTTTATACTCCGCAAATTTATCCGGATGAATATATGCCGATACAGGCAAATGTTTGCGGGTGGGTTGCAGGTATTGTCCCAACGTTATGCGGCGACAACCTGTGGCGTAGATTTCTGACAGAGCCTCTATGAGCTCTTCTTCCGTTTCACCCAATCCCAGCATCAAGCCCGTTTTGGCAGAAAACCCTTTTTCTGAAATGTATTTCAATACAGCCAGAGAGGTTTCATACTTTGCCGCACTACGCACTTCGGGTGTTAATCGACGTACAGTCTCCACATTATGCCCCACCACATCGGGATGTGCTGCCAGCACAATATCAATCAGCTTTGCTTCTCCCTGAAAATCGGGAATCAGGACTTCAATAGAGGTTTCCGGATTTCGCTTTCTGATTTGCAGTAATGTCTCCGCCCAGTGATTTGCCCCCATATCAGGCAGATCATCCCGATCCACTGATGTGATTACGGCATATTTCAGCTTCAACTGATTAACAGTCATGGCCACCCGTTGAGGTTCAGTAGCATCTAATGGCAATGGCTTTCCGGTCGCGGTATTGCAAAACTTGCAGGAACGGGTACAGATTTCTCCGGCAATCATCAACGTTGCAGTTCCCTGTCCCCAGCATTCCCCCAGGTTAGGACATCTTCCGCTGGTACAAATGGTATGTAATCCCTGACCTTCGATCAGATGTTTAGTTTGTGTAAACCGTTCGTTATCGCCCAGTTTAACCTTCAGCCATTCAGGTTTTCTGACTCGTTCCATTCAGATTGATTCTTTATGAGTTCGCAAAGATACTTAGAAACAAAGCATTTGCAGTTGGGGTTCATTATTTTTAGGAACCCGGCATAACCGGAAAGCAGCCAGGGGATGTCCGAAAAGTCAAGAAAGAAAGACTATACGTAAAATCACTGAGGCGCGAGGTGTTATATTCAATCATATCTTTCTTTCTGTTTTTCCGCCTTCGCGTTCGCTTTGGGCTTTTGTTTCGCTGAGGACAAGAGAAACATTGTGCAGAGAGTCAATGTGAGAATATCCATCTGTAGGCTTTGTCCTCATCCTTTGCTTTGAGAAGATGATCAACTCATTTTTTTCTTAACAGGAAAGGTATCATTACACGAAATTTCAACGTTAAGAAATAGTTGTCGCTGTTTTTATCAGCGTTATCGCTGGTTATTTAAGCGTAAGCGCTGATATAATCAGCGTTAACGATTAATATATCAGCGTAATAGTTGTTTTTTTAAGCGTTAGCGCTTGTTTTATGAGCGATTAGGTTTATTTATTCAGCCTATTCGCTCATTTATTAAGCGATAACGCTGATTTTATAAGCGATAAGGCTGGTTTTTTCAGCGTTGTTGTACAATTGAGAGGGATGAGCGAAAAGTCAAGGAAGATAAACTATACGCAAAATCGCAAAGACGCCAGGTGTTTATATTCAAATATCTCTTTCCTGACGTTTTGCGACTTCGCGTTCAATTAATACTTTTGGGACACGCCCTTTGAATATTTTCAGAATTAAAATCTCAGGCAATATTTCCGGCTACCTTGAATGAATAATACTTTTGCATGAAATAGCTATAGGTCACCACAACAACCGTGGTGAGCATTTTGGAAACGGTAGGGAAGAAGTGGCAGTATTCGACAAACAGTTTCAGGAAGATGTAATTCAGAAGAATAGAACCGCCGACTGTAATTCCGTATCGTAGGAGCTGAGTTCTCCCACGAAGCTCGGAGTCGCTAAACGTGATGAATTTCCCCAAAATGAATCCGGTCGTAAAGGTTATCGGGAAGACGAGCAAAAACGATGCAATGTGTGCGCTTATCGCAATGAAGCCCAGATGCAGAATCTTTTCTCCCAGCAAATAGTGGTAAAAAATGAAGTAAAGCAGAATATCAAAAGCGGAGTTTGCACCTCCGCAGGCTCCGTATCGAAATGTCTGAATGGAAATCAACCGTTGGAAAGGTTTGTAAAACCAGTCAATCAGCATGATCATCAAATCTCTAATCTTCTTCAAGCGAAATAGTTTTGAAAAATTTGAGTCAAATGTAATAGATTTATTCCGAGTCTACAAAACTTCTCATTCCCAGTTCATCTTTTTCAACAATCACCACTCAGATTCCTTACAATAAATAAAAATGCCCGGGAATGTGAAAAAAATTGCCGGAGGTTTTAGTTGAATTAAAGCATGATAGATTGAAAATCATACATGACTATTGGCAATAAGGATCTAGGCTCCCCGGAAGGTAAGACATTTGTCTTCAATCTACTTTAAATACTATGAGGTTGTAGACAACTGTCGGGATGGTACTTGAATTTATAGGAGGGGTTCGCCGGTTTTTTAGGTGAAGAGTGAAAATGAGGAGAGTCACTCTCACTTTGTATCTAATTCTATTTTAAGTGTGATGTTACATCAAGACACAATTGATAAGCGTAACTTCATCGGTAATATCCATATAACCGGTACATTCTCCTTTCACCGTGATACGGACTCCCTTCCTGAGTTTGCCGGCCTTCTCTTTGTCGATAAGCCGGATAGAGCAATTGATGCCGCCACTTAGCATGGGCAGGTCGTTCAGTACTAGGCTCACACCGCCTTGCCGGTCATGATTGATTTCTTTGATAATCCCTGATACCTGTATGACTTTTCCCTGATCCGCTGCTAAGTATTTCTGATTAGCGGCGGCTTCATTGGTTCTGAAATCATGATAAAGCTCTGTCGCTGTCAGTGTGTAATCAGCTTGCGCCGCTGCAATATTCCGATGGGGTTTATAGAACATATACAAAGCCACTCCAATGGCAGCAAGGAATAAAATGCCGGCCATAATGCCGATGTTTCTATATAGCTTTTTATTCATGGCAGATGTTTCGTTACTTGATTAAACTTCAGAAGTTCAGTTCTACATTTACCTCAATCGTTGATGCGATATTGCGGGAAAGGCGGTTCTCGATTTTGATGTCGTAATCCTTGGGCGAGACATTGAATTTGGAGATAACCGTGTATTTGCCGTCTTTCACTTCAATTGTTCCGTCTGCTTCAATCTTTCTGGTGACATTGTGGATAGTCAGATCTCCGGTAACGGTGGTTTTGTAGATTCCGTTCTTTTTGAAATTAAGCTCGGAAAGATTCTTCACCGAACCTGCAAAATGGGCTTTCGGGTATTTGGCCGATTCCACATAGTTTTCATTGAAATGCTCCTGCATCAGGGCTTTCTTAAATTCAAACGACATCATGGGAATACTTACCGCAATGCTGCCTTTGCTCAGGTCAATGATTGCCGCAGCCAGATGAGTGTGCGCGATAATATCTTCCAGTGGGGCATGCGAGTAAAACCAGATATGTCCGGTTTTTGTGATCAGTTTGTCCTGTGCCATCGTCATTGAGGTGAGCGCAAGAAGTGATATTAGTATTAAAGCAATTGTTTTCATTAGGTCTTTACTTTTGATTTTTCTTTCCTTTCAGGGCAAATACCCTCGAAATATTGAATCCCAGATGCAAGTCTCCCTTACTCCATTTTCCGGTAGTTTCCCCGATAAACGTTTTCTCAATCATACCCGTGGAATTGGATACAAGTAACTGGAATACATGGCCGCCCGTTTCTATATCAAAGCCGATGGAAAGGCAGTTCGTGGTATTCGGTTCCGGATTCAGTCGCGGGTAATATTCGGCGTTGAGTGACGTTCGGCGTGTAATCTTGTAACGGCCTGCCAGTCCTAATGCCCATACATCATTGTGATTGGCTTCTTTGGCAACAAGATTGCGGTGCAGCACTGTAGGTGAAACCTGTAAGGAAAACCTTTCGTTCCATTTACGGGCTATCAGTAATTGGTGCAAATAGGAAAACCGGGATGAGAAAAGGTTATTCCGGTCAGGGTTACTCCATTTGACACTTATGACGCTGGTCTCAAAAAGGTAAGATACTGAAACCGGCATATTTCGGACACCGGACGATTGGCGGAGCAGGCTGAATTTTGTAAGTCCTGAAAAGGTCTTTTCCACCGATGCCCGGCTGATACCGACCATTAACCAGTCTTTGATTCCGTATTCGAGATTGAGGCAGGTTGTGCCCTGATCAAGCCCGAATAATTCATACGCTCCCTGATTGATTAATCCGAACCGGTGTGAAACGCGAAAATCAAGCTGCCCTTCCTTCATCCTTTCAATCGAATGTCCGTTGATGACCCGGGTTGATTTAAACGTAGCGTAAGTATATGCCGTTTCGGGAGGTGTGATACTGTCGAGCGAGTTTAACAGGTTCTCCGGGGACTGTGACATCAGGTTTTGTCCACATAATAGTGCAACTAAGATAAGTGTAGCTTTGGTCAACGTGTTCTTCATAATAATAGCGATTAGTTGGTTTCAATCAGTTATTGGGAGCGCCGGCATCTATCCACACCTTGATAGCCTTAATCTTGCAGCTGTCCAGCATCGGACCGTTTTGCGGCATGGGCGGATATCCGCTTTGGTGCGAAACGGCACCGTAGATGTGATAGACATGAGACTTTACATCAGTATAGTTATCCAACGTTACCCCTCCGCCAAACGAAGCGGATACACTGTTCCCGTGACAACTGTAGCAGTTTCGCGAAAGAATGCCGCTTATCGTAGTGCTGTAGGTGACATTGTTTGCCTCGCATCCCGATGAGGTCGGTGGGTAAAGTTTCTCTTCGCTGTTGTAATAGCATCTTACAAATCCCAGACAGGCCACTACAAGAAATGTGGCTAACACGGTGCTTCTTTTCATCTTAATCTTTCAGGTTTTGTTTTCATTCAGGAAAATGGTGCTAAACGGATGCGCTTACCGCATTACAATCTTACGGATGTAATTCTTAGCACCTGTTGAAATCTGTACAAAATAGATTCCGGCCTGTACTTTGCCCGATAAGTCAAACGTTTTGGAGAAAGAGCCTTCCGCGATATTATTCTTAAATAATACAGAGACAAGACTTCCAGCTATATCAAAGAGTTTGATTTCAGTAATCTGGCTACTTGTTGACTGTAATTCCACCGTCAGAGCATCTGTTCCCGCGTTAATATAAATGGATAGTTCCGGTCCATATTTAGTGGTGACAACGCCGGATGCACTGGTAACGATTATCGTCCCTTTCATACCGATAACAGCGTGAGGCTCGCATACGTAATAGTGTGTGCCGACTGTCAGGGCCGATGCCGAAACCAAACCTCCTCCGTATGGAACTGTAAATCCTCCTGCAAGTGGTGAGTTTCCATTAGCATCCCACGTACTTTGACTGACTTCCAGTGCATTGTGGATTGAGGCCAGTACGAAGTTTATCTGATCACCCTGCGATATGGTGATGGTGGAGGGCGAGAAGGTATAACTGTTATTCGTGATGGTATAAGTGGTGCTATTTGCCCAAAGGACATAGCCTAACATAGCTATTGTTAATACAATCTTTTTCATAATGTATAGGTTTTAGGCTGGAGGAAATTGTATTTGATTATTTAACGATGATGGTTCCGGTCATACCACTGTGAATACTGCAATGGTACGGGAAAGTTCCTACTGTATTGAACTTGTAAGAAAATGTACCTCCGTTAGACAAATTACCACTATTGAAAATACTGGTGTTGCTTGTTACAGTATGGGTGACCGATTCCTTATTAGTCCAGGTAACAGTTGTTCCTTGAGTGACCGTCAGTGATGACGGATTAAAACTCATGCTCTGAATAAATACTTCATTTTGTCCCGGCTCGCTGCTTTTTGAACAAGCGCAAAGGAGCAAAATCAGAAAGACGGATATTAATAAATAGGTTTTCATAATACAATCAATTAAAGGTAGGTTTATTGGATGATTTGAAGAAAATGATAAATAATAGCCTATCTCAATAAGATGTAGTCAGGCTTTGGTGATAAACCTGATATACAAGCTTCAATCAGATCTATTTCCGGGGGCAATGGTAGAGAAAAGGAGACCCTCGTTTTCCCGGAATAGAATTATCATATACGGGTATCTATTAAAACAATAGGATTCGGGGAATGTTTAGGTGATTGCCATTGAACGTTAAAATCAACGCTTGTAAATCAGGTTGTTGTGTGGTTTGTGCCTTCTACGTTTTGCAAATATTGTACTTGCGGGAAGATGTGTGAACGAGTAATTCCCGTGCAAATTGATATTGAAAAGAAACAGAAGAATCGTCCGCAACCTTCTGGGTTTTCCAGACGGTCCGCGACAGTTGTCTACAACCTCCTAGAATTTCTAGTAGGTCCGTGACGACCGTCTACAAGAAACTAGAAAATATAGCGGGTTGTAGACGGTTTTGGAGCGAAATTGAGTTCGGAGAGGGAGATTCGCAAAAAGAATGAGAGATTAAGGGATGCTGAATACAAACAATTACTTAAGAAATGAGATTAACCAGTAAGGTGAGTAGATACGCTTTGTTTTGTTTTCTGGAAATATCGTTTCGTGACAAATATATCTCGTTATTGATCTGTTATGTACAAAACAAAATGCCCGGCAGTGCAAATACTACCGGGCAATTGAATCTTTAGCTGTGGGGTTCACTAAAAGAGCTTTCTCAGGAAGTTATCCCCGTGTTTGATTTTTATGATAAAACGTTTGAAGAGAATCTTCTGCGCATAAGTGATGTGATACATCACCGGTATCATAATCAGGGTGAGGAATGTTGCGAAACTCAATCCGTAAACAATGGTCCACGACAATGGTCCAAAGAAGGCGACATTATCACCACCCAGGAAGATATGAGGATTGCCGGTACGAAGCAACGAACCGAAGTTGATATTGAATCCGATTGCCAACGGTATCAATCCCAGAATAGTAGCGATAGCGGTCAGCAACACCGGAGTGATACGGGTCTTACCACCCTGAATCATCGCCTCACGCGGATGCAATCCTTCAGCAATCAATACATCGGTAAATTCTACCAACAGGATTCCGTTACGCACCACGATACCAGCCAGTGCCACAATACCCATACCGGTCATGATGATGGACATCGGATTTCCTGAAATCATAAACCCAAAGAATACTCCAATCAAACTGAAGATAACTTCAGAAATGATAATGATCGGTTTAGAAATAGAGTTGAACTGTGTGATCAGGATAAAGATAATCAGGCAGAGGGCCAGTCCCATGGCCAATCCCAGGAAGGAAGAGGATTCCTTCTGGTCTTCCTGTTCACCGGTGATCTTGATATCAATTCCGTCCGGTTTGGAGAAACGGGTCAGATCGTGTCGTATTGTTTCAAGTACTTCATTCGCCGTATATCCAGTGATCACATTGGCGTTGATGGTAATTACCCGTTTTACGTTGAGGCGGTTGATTCCTCCCACCGAATTCTGATAATTGATTGTGGCCAATGCTGAAAGCGGAATACTACGCAACTGTCCTGTATTCATATCCCGATAGGTAATGTGGGTGTTGATCAGTCGGTCAATGTTTTTGCGCTGGTCTTCAGAATAACGCAGGTTAATCGGATATTGGTCCTCTCCTTCGCGGTATTTAGAAGCTTCACCACCATAAACAGCGGTACGAAGCTCTCCACCAACCTGTCCGGTAGAGACACCTTCCATATTGGCTCGCATACGATCCAGATTGACAATGATTTCCGGCTTGGTACTTTCAAATTCGGTTTTGAACTTATCTGCACCTGGTATTTTCAGCGAATCAAGATATTGAATCAAATGATCGCTGGTTTTAATCAGGTCATTCAAATCATCCCCACTCACCTCGATGTTAATCGGCTTGCCGGTAGGAGGACCTCCCTGTTCTTTATCCACATTAATCTCTGCTCCCGGAATGCCTTTGACTGCTTTACGGATTTTCTCCATATAGTCGTTGGTATTTTGCCCGTGGCGTTCGCCAAATTCCACAAAGTTGACTGTCACTTTCGCTTTATGAGATACCTTGGTACCTGCATCAAACGGATTATCCGAAGCATTGAGCGCCACGTTGGTCAATACCGATTCCACAATCGGATTGTTGTTACCCAGTACCTTCATCACGCGGGTTTCCACTAAACGAGCCAGACTGTCTGTCACTTTCACATCGGTTCCCACCGGCATACGGATGTAGGTATTGACAGAGTTCGGCTGATTATCGGGGAATAAGACAACTTTTGGCGGGAAAATACCCATCAGGATAATTGTCAGGAAAAACAGGCCAACCAAACTCCACATCAAAATGCCGGGACGACGTTTTTGCAAAAGGAATCGCAACAGTTTCTCATACGCATTCAGCAGTTTCGGGATAAGATAATGCTGGAAATGGAGCAACACATTATAGCCAAACAGATTGTGCATCACAAAGCTGAATACGAAGACCAGCAACAGGTTGGCCGGCAAACGCAGATGAGCCAGATGGAATAAAATAGCGATTACCACAATCACTCCTGATATCAACCACATACGACTGCGCTGCATACCGTGGTGTTCCTCGTCGCGTTTCATAAACGTTACCGCAAAAACCGGATTGATGATATAAGCGACAAACAATGATGCAAACAGCGTGATAATAATGGTCACCGGAATGTAAACCATGAACTTGCCAATTACTCCCGGCCAGAAAGCCAACGGGAAGAAAGGGGCCAATGTTGTCAGTGTTCCTGAAAGAATCGGGATGAATACCTCGCCGGCAGCCAGTTTTGCCGCCTGTATGATCGTCATATTGCCCTGCATATAGATACGGTGGGTGTTTTCGATCACCACGATGGCATCGTCCACCACGATACCGAGAGCAAAGATGAAGGCAAACATCACCATCATGTTGAGGGTAAAATCAATTCCCGGAATAATAATCATCGCCAATGCCATCGAAAGCGGCACTGAAAGCCCGACGAAGAAGGCATTGGTTACCCCCATGAAGAACATCAGAACGATGATTACCAGCAGGAATCCGATGATGATGGTATTCTCCAGGTCAGCCACGGTGGTACGGGTATATTTACTCTGGTCTCCTGATACCACAACGCTGATGTCTTTGGGGAATTTCTCTTTTTGGAGTTTCTCCAGGATTACTTTAATCTTGTCGGAAGCATCCAGTAGGTTTTGTCCACTCTTTTTGATAACGTTGAGGGCCAACACGTTTTTGCCGTTCATGTAGGCGTAGCTGTCCTGGTCTTTGAATCCCTCTTTAACTTCAGCCACATCTTTCAGATAAACCAATCCGCCACCTGATGCTTTTATCACCAGATTCTTCAATGTTTCGATATCCTTAAATTCACCTACCACACGGATACTGCGGCTCATTCCCTGCTGGGCAATAGAACCTCCGGAGATGGTCATATTTTCATATTTAATGGCGCTGCTGACATCGTTAAAGGTCAGGTTAAAGGACTGCATCTTGTACATATCGAGATTCACCTGTACCTCTTTCTCCAATCCCCCCACAATATCTACACGGGTAATCTCCGGAAGTTCCTCTATGCGGTCTTTGGCCTCATCTGCATATTTTTTCAACTGGTCAAGGGTATAATCCCCCGACAGGTTAATGGTCTGGATAGGCATTTGGGAAAGGTCAATCTCAATCACCTGAGGCTCCTGGGTGAGGTCGGTAGGCAAATCCTTCTTGGTTTTATCTACCGCATCTTTTACCTTTTGCTTGGCATCTGCCTGGTCTATGTTGGTCTGGAACTCAACGATGATAGAACTAACATCTTGCAGCGATTTACTCTCGATTTTTTTGACGCCATTGATTGATTTCAGGTTCTTTTCCAACGGACGGGTCACGAGGTTCTCCATATCCTGAGGAGAAGTACCGGCATAGATTGTATTTACGATGATCTGGGGGATTACAATCTCCGGGAACTGTTCCCGGGCAATGCGATTATAGCTTACCGCACCAAAGATCATCAGGATAAGCACCAGCACGTAGATGCTGGTCTTATTGTCGATGGACCAACTGGTCGGTTTGAAATTTTTTAGTTTCTTGTCCATGTGTATCTGGTTATACGTTTGACGATTTACGTGAACCGATTTTTTATTCTTTTACTTTAGCGCCTTCACTCAGGCCCAACTGACCAACAGTTACGATTGCATCCCCGGCATTCAATCCGGAAACGACCTCCATCAATCCGTTATAAGTCATACCCGGAGTAATGTAGCGTTTATGGGCTGTTTTGATTTTACCACCATCGTTCAATACATATAGATATGCGCCTTTGGCATCATTCTGTACAAGGCTTACAGGCACCACATAGGCCGATTTGTTTTTGTAGTCGATAATGCGCAATACTGCAATCATATTGGCTTTCAGGTTCGCGAGTTTAGATGGCAGGCGAACTTCCACTTTGAATGAACGGTTGGTCGGGTTGATGTATTTGCTGGCAGTAGAGATCGTTGTTTTTAATTCAGTTTTCAGGTCCGGGAACCAGATAGAAACCGAATCACCGGCACTGATACTTTTGTTGTATGCTTCAGCTACATCAGCCACTATTTTGTTGGACGAGAAATTAATCACGGTCGCCACAGGCATTGCAGGTGACGCCGCCATCCCGACTTTCAATGGAAGGTCTTCAATCGTGCCACTGATAGGCGATTTGATGGTCTGGTAGCCCAGCTGTTCTTTAATAGCAGCCAGGCCGCTTTCGAGTGCTTCTTTTTGGGTTTTTGCTTGCAGGTATTGTACTTCTGATCCGATCTTTTGTTCCCACAGATTCTTTTGACGTTCATAAAGGTCACAAGCCAGTTTGTATTGAGTCTCGGTCTGCTTCATGCTTTTACGCAGAGCCTTATCATCCAGACGGGCAATCACCTGGCCTTTGCCCACTTTGCTTCCCATTTTTACCAGGACCTGAGTAACCACGCCCTGACCTTCCGGATAAACCTTCACATTTTCCTCACCATCAAGAGCCCCCTGTATTTCAATCGAGTGAGAGAAATAACGGGGAGAAACAACTTCTGTTTTCACCAAGACGCCGTCATCCACTTTCGTTGAGTCTTTGCCATCGGTGGCAATCTCTTTCTCCAGTTGGGCAATTTCTTCTGTAAGCGCCTGTTGCTCTTTCTTAAGCTTAATCAGTTTCTTGTTTTTGTCCTGCGAACAGGCGGCCAGCATCATAACGGCCAGTATTACAGCGGATATTTTTTTCAAATAGGTTGTCATATCGTATTTGTTTTGCATTTCGTTGATTTGTTATTGAGCTAATTTCTCCAATTCCACTTTTGCATTCAGCAAATTGAGCACAGCGTTGTAATAATCGCCCACCGACTTCAGGTACTGGCTCTGCACCTGTGTCAAATCAAGGCTCGATGAGACTCCGGCTTTGTACTTTACCATGGTCTTTTCGTAGATTTTATTACTGATTTCAGTACTTTTCTGCTGGTTCAAGAAGGTGTTGTAAGCCGTTTCGTAACTCAGTTTTTGTGACTGGTATTTAAGCGATAAGCCCTCTTTGAGTTGTTCTTTGCTGTTTTGGACTTTTTCCAGCTCCAGTTTAGCCTGTTTTACTTTCATGGAGCGACTTCCACTGGTCAGGATAGGGAGTGATAGCGAAACCCCCAGTACATCCTTGGGTTGAAAATCGAGAATCGGTGTCTTTTGTTTTTCCTGATGTTGGTAAAATCCGGCAATGGTAGGCAGATAGCCCGTTTGCTCACGTTTCAGCATCAACTTTTGTGCAGCCACCTGATTCTCCATCATCTTAAAATCAATATTCTGACCAGGATTAAATTCGGTATTGGCAATTGGATTTATTCCTGTAATGACATTATCCAACTTATCGGTCAACAACAACTGTTCCGACATATTCATGCCCATCAGGTACTTAAGCTGATTGTGAACTGTCTTCATTTGTCCTTCAAGAGCAATGGCCAGATTGTTTACGGTCGTCTGATTTACCCGCAGTTGATCTACATCCGTTTCCTCAATAAAGCCACCTTTGTGCATTTGCTCCATTTGGTTGAGCATTTGCTCCATGACCGTCTGGTTTTTACGGACAATATTCAGATTTTCGGCTAATATCAGGGCTAAATAGTAGGTGCTCTCGACAGATGCTCCAATCTCAATATTATTTTTAGTTAGCGCCTGTTCGGAGATTGCCTTATAGACTTTGGATGCCTGAAGGCCTACCAGATATTCGCCACTGAAAATGAGTTGTGATACCTGGAGGGTGAAAACTGTATTATCTCCAAATGTAACAGGGATTTTGGTATCTCCCATAGGGAAGGATGGAACTTTGAATATGTGCTGGTAATCAGCTTTTCCGGTAACCTGAGGCAATCCGATTGCCGTGGTCTCAAACACCTTCTTTTTCGCAATAGTCACATCCAGTCGGGCATTCTGAAGGGTTTTATTGTAAGCCAGTGCAATCCGCTTTGCTTCATCCAATGACAGCGACTTCTCCTGTGCCCAAAGAGATGGAGCGAAAAGCAGGGCCGACAAAAACCATACTATGACACTCTTTCTTTTGTTTAAACTCATACTTTTTCCATTGTTTTTATGTGATTAAAAATGATTTCCCAAGACAAATATCATTATTGATATGTCAATAACAGCATCCAAGTCGATGAAGTCCTGAAAATAAGAGATAAAATACTGTCATTAAGAGATTAACAGTCTTATCCGGCACGTTCAAGCATCAGCATAATCATTGCTGCTGCGCGTGCGTCGCTAAGGGCATCGTGGTGATTAAGCGGAATATCCAGAAATTCAGCCACGGTATTTAGTCTATGATTAGGTAGGTTGGGGAGTTTCTTCTTTGCCAGTTTAACGGTACAGGCTGATTGTGGCAGACGGCAGGCAATATCGGCATATTCCAGACAACGCTTCAGTACATTCATGTCGAATCCTGCATTGTGAGCTACGATGGTATCTGCATTTTCAATATATGAAACGATTTTGTGCCAGATGTCTTCAAAACGCGGGGCATTCATCACCTGTTGAGGTGTAATGCCGTGTACCGCAATGTTGTATCTTGAAAACCAATCGGTATAAGGCTTGAGCAGGTATGATACTTCATGAATGATGCGACTGTTTTCCACAACAATCAGTCCGATGGAGCAGGCACTCGCGGGGTTGCTGTTAGCCGTTTCAAAGTCAATGGCTGTAAAGTTCATTTTCAAAGTACTATTTATATAGAACAAAGGAAGATATTTTCCGGCAAACAAAATAGCACTTTTTAGAAATTAGCTCCGTAAATGGTTACAAAATGAATATTCTATATTGATTTGATAGAAAAACAAAACCCTGTCATCACGACAGGGTTTGCTATCTAACCAATAAAACTAAAAACTCATATTATGTACAACTTATTTTTATCTTAGTAACGTGTGCCGACCACATCCCAGTCAATCTTGTCCCACAAAGCAGCGAGGTGGTCAGGGCGACGGTTTTGGTAATCGAGATAATAAGCGTGCTCCCATACGTCGAATGTCAGGATAGGAGTGAGGCCTTTGGTCATCGGGTTACCGGCGTTTCCTTCTTTTACGATTTCCAGTTTACCTTCTTTGTTTTTTACCAGCCATGCCCAGCCTGAACCGAACAGGGTCACACCAGCTTGTACAAACTCTTTCTTGAAATTGTCAAATGAGCCGAAAGCAGCGTCAATCGCAGCAGCCAAAGCGCCTTTAGGAGCACCTCCTCCGTTTGGTGAGAATGAGGTAAAATAGAATGTATGATTCCAGATTTGCGCTGCATTGTTGAAAATAGGACCATCTGATTCTTTGACAATGGTTTCCAGATCAGAATTTTCAAACTTAGTTCCCGGAATCAGATTGTTCAGATTTGTAACATAAGCCTGATGGTGTTTTCCGTAGTGGAACTCAATAGTTTTCTGACTGATAACCGGTTCTAATGCATTTGCTGCATAAGGTAATTGTGGCAATTCGAATTTCATAACTGTTATTTTTTTGATTTTGATTTAGAATAATGGACTCGCCCAAAATGCGAGCCTTTGTTTAGACTTTCTTTAAAACAAGGTCGTCTCAAATGTGTTCAATTCAAACTTTATTTATTGAGATTTTTTCAGAAATACATTTCCAAGGTTGGGAATCTCAGCCTGAGTATCCGGACAGGCTTTCCCAACGTTGGGAAACCTTGCCCGGGGGCTGGGCGAACTTTCTCAATGCTGGGATTCTTACCCGAGGCTTCAGGGGGACTTTCCCAACCTTGGGAAAGCTTCTTAATCATTGGATATATAGCGTCCGACGCGTCGGAATCTTCCCCCAGCGTACAGGCAAGGATTCCGATGAGCCGGAAAACCCGCCCTGCCCTCCCACATGCTTTCCGACGCGTCGGAAAGTCTCTTTTTGCCCAAAAACAAAGAATCCGACGTGTCGGAATCGTTCCCCAGCTCGTGGTGGAACTTTCCGACGCGTCGGACGCACCAAACTAATCCAGAGTGGCAAGTGGCACTCCCACGGCATTACTGCTATCTCTGATAAAATCACTACTTTTGCAAAAAAGAAACTGCCGTGGTCGATTTTATCAAGGAACTCAATGAAAGTCAACAGCAAGCCGTGCTGCATAACGACTCTGCCTCACTGGTCATTGCCGGTGCCGGATCGGGCAAGACGCGCGTGCTTACCTATAAGATAGCCTACCTGCTTCAGTCGGGCTATCCCGCTTACTCTATTCTTGCCCTGACCTTTACCAATAAGGCTGCCCGCGAGATGAAAGAGCGTATTGCCCGTATAGTAGGGCATAGGGAGGCTGCCCGCTTGTGGATGGGGACTTTTCACTCCATTTTTTCACGCATTTTGCGCAGGGAAGCGGAGTACATCGGCTTTACCTCTAATTTTACCATATACGATACGGCGGATTCCAAGAGTCTCATCAAAGACATCATCAAAGAGTTGGGATTGGACGAAAAAGTCTATAAACCGGCCACTGTGCAGGGGCGCATCTCCAATGCCAAAAACTGTCTGATAACTCCCGGTATGTACTCTGCCAATCGTGACTTGATGGAAGATGATTTCAAAATGAAAATGCCGCAGATTCGGGACATCTACCGCATCTATGCCATCCGTTGCAAGAAGGCCGATGCAATGGACTTCGACGATTTACTGCTCTATACCAATATCCTGTTCCGCGATTTCCCCGATGTTTTGGCGAAATACCAGGTACAGTTCCAATACATTCTGGTGGATGAGTACCAGGATACCAACTTTGCCCAGCACCTGATTGTGAAACAGCTTTCGGGAAGTCATGGTCGTGTGTGTGCTGTGGGTGACGATGCGCAAAGTATCTACTCCTTCCGCGGAGCAAATATTGACAATATCCTGAATTTTAAACAGAATTTTCCCGGTTGTCAGATTTTCAAACTGGAACAGAATTATCGCTCTACCCAAACCATTGTAGATGCCGCCAACAGCCTGATTAAGAAAAACCGGGCTCAAATCCGCAAGAATGTTTTTTCGGAAAATGAGCGCGGGGAGAAGATTCAGGTGATAAGCGCCTATTCCGATTTTGAAGAGGGCTATATGGTGGCGGGCAAATTGCTCGAAATGCGTATGCGCAAACACGATGCTTACAGCCAGTTTGCCATCCTGTATCGTACCAATGCGCAATCGCGTATCCTTGAAGAGGCGCTTCGCAAACGAAATATACCCTACCGGATTTACGGCGGACTGTCTTTTTATCAACGTCAGGAGATTAAGGATGTCATTGCCTATTTCCGCATGATTGTAAATCCGAACGATGAAGAGGCGCTCAAACGCATCATCAACCGTCCGGCACGCGGCATCGGGGAGACGACTTTGACCAAACTGAAATCAGCAGCCATCTCCCAAAGTGTCAGCATGTGGACGGTGCTGAACGACCCGTTGGCATTTGGCCTGAATGTGAATAGCGGAACAGCCCGCAAGTTGCAATTTTTTCGCGAACTTATACAGGGATTTGTCAATGATATGGAGGAGGTTTCCGCCTTCGACTTGGCTGATTCGGTCATTAAAAAGACCGGTCTGCTTACCGAAATGTATGCCGACCGTACACCGGAAAGCCTAAGTAAACAGGAGAATATCCAGGAACTTCTGAACGGTATTCAGGAATTCTGTCTCAACAAACAGGAAGAGGGTATTGAACAGGCCGGATTGGTCGATTTTCTTTCTGAAATTTCACTTGCGACCGACCAGGATACGGATAAAGAGGCCGAACAGGAGCGCGTAACCATGATGACCATTCACGCGGCAAAAGGATTGGAGTTCAAAAACGTCTTTGTGGTGGGTATGGAAGAAGACCTTTTCCCCAGCATGTTTGCCAAAGAAAGCGAAAAGAGTTTGGAGGAAGAACGTCGCCTTTTCTATGTGGCTATTACCCGTGCGGGAGAAAACTGTACGCTGTCATTTGCCAAATCCCGTTTCCGCAACGGCCAATCGCAGATGACCTCGCCCAGCCGCTTCCTTAAAGATATCGATGCGGAATATCTGGATATGCCTTCGGATAACCGTTTGGCTGATTCAGTAAGGGAAAGGGCTTCTAACTTTAACCGGAATAATTTTTCAGGACGGGGCGTGTCGGAAAGAGCAACGGCCTCTCCCTATACACAAAATAGCTTTCCCCCCAAAGCCCAACCGACCAGTCAACCGGATATCCCCAATAATCCATACCAGACCCAATCGGCGGAGAAGGTGGCTGCCGGCCAGACTATCCGGCATGAGCGCTTTGGTGTCGGGAAAATTACCAAATGTGAAGGTTCTGGTGATGACCGGAAGATTTTTGTCAGCTTCGAGCATTCGGGCGACCGCGTGTTGCTGCTGAAATATGCGAAGTTCACGATATTATAAAATTCATGTTGCACACAGATAACACTGATGCAACGCAACACAGATTTATATATCTGTGAAAATCGATTCAAATCCGTGTCATCTGTGTGCCATTTTACTATAAATGACAACCTCTACGAAAATGATTGACATCAATAAAATTCCTTCTCCCTGCTACGTGCTCGAAGAAGACCTGTTGCGCCGTAACCTGGCGCTTATTAAGCGAGTAAAAGACGAAGCAGGTGTGGATATTATCCTTGCCTTCAAAGCTTTCGCCAACTGGAAGGCGTTTCCGATTATCCGGGAGTATATACCTTATTCTACTGCCAGCTCGGTGTTTGAGGCTCAACTGGCATTTGAGGAGATGAAGACTCCGGCGCATACTTTCTCACCGGCCTATACGGATGAGAACTTCCCTACTTTCCTGAAACACAGTTCGCACATCACCTTCAATTCATTGAGCCAGTTTGAGCATTTCTATCCTGAGACAAAAGGAAAAGTATCTTGCGGAATCCGTGTCAATCCCGAATATTCATCGGTAGATACAGACCTTTACAATCCCTGTGCACCGGGTTCGCGTCTGGGAGTTGTAGCAGACCAAATCGGCAAAGAGCTGCCAGATGGTATCGAAGGGCTGCATTTCCATACACTTTGTGAATCCAACTCATTTGATTTGGAAAAAACACTGTTGAAAGTGGAGGAGAAATTTGGTCACCTTTTACCTAAAGTTAAATGGTTGAATATGGGCGGTGGCCACCTGATGACCCGCAAAGGCTACAATGTGGAGCACCTGATTCTGTTGTTGCGCTCATTTAAAGGGAAATATCCTAATCTTCAACTAATATTGGAACCAGGTAGCGCATTTCTTTGGCAGACCGGATTTCTGTTGTCAACCGTTGTTGATATCGTGGAAAACAAAGGTATCAAGACGGCCATTCTTGATGTTTCATTTGCCTGCCACATGCCTGATTGTCTCGAGATGCCATACAAACCGGCTATTCGCAACGCCACAGATGAAGTAGAAGGAAAGCCCACTTATCGTATGGGTGGAAACTCCTGCCTGAGCGGCGATTTCGTTGGCAGTTGGTCTTTTGAAGAGGAGCTCAAAATAGGCGACCGTATAATTTTCGAAGATATGATTCACTACACTACGGTCAAAACGACCATGTTCAACGGTATTTCGCACCCGGCAATGGCTATCCTTCACAGTAACGGGAATTTGGAGGTGCATCGCGAATTTACCTATGACGATTACAAACACAGAATGGCCTAGTTTGCTGTTATTCCACAAAATATAATTCCCAGAAGAGACGCACGGCCGTGCGTCTCTTCGCGTTAACAATCCCGATTACCTCCGTAAATACAGCGCCTCCAATCATAATCCCGTGTTACATAGGCGATTTCGTTCTTTGTACCAAAATATTTCCTACCTTTGCGCACTTTTTTCCCTGAAAAAGAGAGATATGTCTAACTAAAATGCAGATCCGGACAAGAATTCTCATCAACTGTGAAGCTATTTGAGAACAACTCTTTACCGTTTGCTAATTTGAAATTATGAACCATAACCCTTCAGCCGGAACCTCCTCAAAAGTAACGTTGGCCGGTCTGCTCATAACCCTGGGCATTGTTTATGGAGATGTCGGTACTTCTCCATTGTACACCGTTCGCGCAATCCTAAACGGCGCATCAGTCATCAACGAATCCTTCGTATTAGGTGCTATCTCCTGTGTTTTCTGGACACTGACCCTGCAAACCACCGTCAAGTACATCATCATCACGCTTCGGGCAGACAACAAAGGCGAAGGGGGAATTTTGTCTCTTTTTGCATTATTGAAAATGAGGAAAAGCTGGGTCTATTTAATAGCCATCATTGGCGGTTGCGCTTTGCTGGCTGATGGAATTATCACTCCGGCCATTACCGTTACTTCTGCAATAGAAGGACTTCGATTATTTAATCCGGATATTCCGGTCGTTACAGTAGTATTGATTATTCTCAGTGTTCTGTTTGCTATCCAGCAATTTGGAACCAATTTCCTGGGAAAATCGTTCGGACCCATGATGTTTTTCTGGTTCTCTATGCTCGGCGTATTGGGGATTTCACAAATCATCTATTTCCCTGAGGTATTGAAAGCCATCAATCCCTATTATGCCATAAAGCTTTTAGCTGAATATCCGAACGGGTTTGTGTTGCTGGGTGCAGTATTCCTGTGTACCACAGGTGCCGAAGCGCTATATTCCGACCTGGGACACTGTGGGATTTCCAATATCCGGGTCTCCTGGATTTTTGTAAAATCCTGTCTTTTGCTCAACTATTTCGGTCAGGGTGCGTGGGTCATTACACATGCCAATCAGATTACCGAAAATGTAAATCCGTTTTACGCTACCATGCCTCAATGGTTTGTTATGCCGGGGGTATTTATCGCTACAGCAGCGGCTATTATAGCCAGTCAGGCATTGATTAGTGGCTCATACACCATCATCAGTGAAGCTATCTCTCTGAATTTCTTTCCTAAAGTACGTATTCAATACCCCACGACCATTAAAGGACAGATGTATATTCCTTTGATAAATACAGTTCTATACCTCGGCTGTTGCTTTGTGGTCTTGTATTTCCGGGAATCATCGGGGATGGAAGCGGCCTACGGCCTTTCGATCACCATCGCGATGCTGATGACCTCTATCCTGCTGATGTTCTATCTGCGCAGTCGCGTTTCTCCTTACCTTCAGGCTTTAATCGGAATTACCTTCTTTACTATAGAATTATCATTCCTGGCTGCCAATATGACCAAATTCAGTAAAGGCGGTTGGATTTCGGTAATGATTGCAGGTGTTTTTGTGCTGATTATGTACATCTGGCACAAAGGTCGCCGCATCAAAAACAGTTTCATCACTTTCGTGAAAATAGCAGATTATCTGCCGGTTATCGAAGCAATATCTAAGGACCAGACCATTCCTAAATTTGCTACGAACCTGGTTTATATCACTCATGCAAACTATACGACTGAAATTGAAAATAAGATACTCTATTCGATCCTGCGTAAACAACCGAAACGCGCTGATGTCTATTGGTTGCTCCACGTAGATATTGTGGATGCCCCCCATACGACCGAATATGAAGTTCATCCGCTGATTCCGGGAACATTGATCCGTATTGACCTCCGTCTCGGATTTAAGGTACCAACCAAGGTAAACCTCTATTTCCATAAAATCATTCGTGACCTGATGGCGGACCAGCAAGTGGATATGGTTAGCCATTATCCTTCGCTCAATGCTTATAACGTGCTGAGTGATTTTCGTTACATCGTGATTGACCGTGTGCCCAATAAAGACTACGATTTCGAGAATTTCCAGCAATTTATTATGAATATGTACTTTCGTATTCGTAAGATTGGGCTCTCAGATGTGAAAAACCTGGGGCTTGATGCCACTAACGTTAGGGTTGAATCGGTACCTCTGTTGGCTAACTCAGAGATATTCGAAAGAGACGCTCATGCGGACAATACAGCACCCAATACAAGGAAAATAAAACCGAATGAACTGAAGTTTATTAAGGTGGTCAAATAAAAAATCAGCAGAAAGAGAACAGATTCACAAATCTTTTACTATCTTAGAGCCAGCATAAACGTTCTATTGTGTAACGTTAAGGCGCAATTCTTTACAGTTAATTATTGACCCGTGACTAAACTATTTTAAGTCACTCTTGTTTTATAATTAAGAATTAATCTAAAGCGCGTTCATGAATGAACTTAATACCTATAGGGAAAAGATAGTAAACTCAGGATTAAAAGTAACTAATCAGCGGGTTTTGATACTATCAATTCTGGAACACATTTCACATCCCAGTGCAGATGATATTCTGCAGGAATTCAGGAATAGAAACCGGAATGTATCCATAGGTACAGTTTACAATACGCTTGAAGCTTTCGTTGAAAAGAGATTAATTCGGAAGCTGGAGACTGAAGGAGGGGTTGTCCGATATGAATTGTCACCAGACAGTCACTTCCATCTCTACTCCAGGGAAGATGAAAGAGTGGAAGATTATTTTGATGACGAGCTTTTGAACCTTATCCATAAATACATTGAAGAAAAAGGAATTAAAAACTTCTCTGTTGATGAGATTCGGCTCCAATTCATAGGTTCATTTACAGATAAATAAACGGCACATCTTACGTGATGACTCATTTATAAGACAACCATTTTGTAAGGTGTGTTTGGTACAGCATAACTTTCCCGGGAGACCGGGCGAAGGTTATTCAAGCTTTAAAAGCCGCTTCTTGAAGCGAAACGCTTTGGGGCTAACCTTCCGATAGGTTAACATATATGCTGCGTTTTTTGCTCAATGCTTTAAGTCGTAGCATTATGTGAGGAAATCCGGTCAGAGCCTGCTTTGTGAAAATCGGACTTTGAACGGACCCGGGCTGCAATTCCGCCGGGTAATCCCCGACGGAAATTAAAAAGCAGCTCTCTTTGTTTCATAATAATTGTCATTGTGTGGTTAATGGGCAACCGTCCGCGAGGGCGGTTGCTTTTTTTTGTGCATCACCGTTATTTCACAATCTATTTTAATCTGCTTATCAGGAAAAATCGTATTTTTGCTAATATCACCCGAAGAAGTATTTAAACACAAAAATCACAATGATATGCTAACCGAAAAAGATCTTGAACAACTTAAAAAACGAGGAATTTCTGAAGCTCAGATTGAAGAGCAACTCAAATGTTTTGCAACAGGATTCCCATATCTTGAACTGCAGGCTGCTGCATCACTGGAAAAAGGTGTTTTAGGAGTCGACATTGAAGCGGCCACCGCTTTTGCAGCTACCTGGGAGCAATACCTGGAAGGCGATAACTCCATTCTGAAATTTGTGCCGGCATCAGGAGCTGCCAGCCGTATGTTTAAAAATCTCTTCGAATTTATCGATGCCGATTACAATGAACCAACCACGGCTTTCGAGAAAGACTTTTTCGCCCACATTGAATATTTTGCATTTTATGCTGACCTGAATACTGTATGCCAGAAATCTTTAGGCAAAGATGTCAAAGCTCTGATTGAAGTAGGAAACTATAAAGGTATCGTGAGCTTGTTGCTCAATAGCGATGGGCTGAACTACGGAAATCTACCTAAAGGATTGTTGAAGTTCCACAATTATACAGACGGAGCGCGCACTCCTATGGAAGAGCACCTGGTGGAAGGAGCTCTTTATGCAGCGAATAATTCAGGGAATGTTAAAGTGCATTTTACCGTTTCGCCAGAACACAGAGCTTTGTTCGAAGCTCTCCTTGCGAAAGAAAAAGGCGATTACGAACAAAAGTTCGATGTGAAATATGATGTTTCTTTCTCTGAGCAGAAAGCATCGACCGACACCGTTGCTGCCGATTCTGAGAACCAGCCTTTCCGTGATAAAGGTGAGTTACTGTTCCGTCCTGGTGGTCACGGGGCTTTGATTGAAAATCTAAACGATATCGATGCCGATATTATTTTCGTCAAAAATATAGACAACGTTGTTCCTGATAATTTTAAAGAGGCAACTATTCTTTATAAAAAGGTGCTTGCGGGGGTGTTGGTTTCTACTCAAACCAAGATTCATGAATACCTCAATCTGCTGGAAAGCGGCAAATACAGTCAGGATGAATTGATTGATATCGTTTACTTCCTGCAAAATGAGCTTTGTACCAAAAATCCTGTCATGAAGGAGCTGGAGGATTCAGAGTTGGCTCTGTATCTGAAGCATAAACTGAATCGTCCGATTCGTGTATGTGGTATGGTGCGTAACGTAGGAGAGCCTGGTGGAGGGCCGTTTATTGCTAAAAACAGCGACGGCACCTGGTCATTGCAGATTCTTGAAAGTTCACAAATTGACATGACCGATGCGGCTAAAGTGGAGATGTTTGAAAATTCGACCCACTTCAATCCGGTCGACTTGGTTTGTGCGGTGAAAGACTACAAAGGCAATAAGTTTGACCTGACTCAATATGTGGATAAGCAGACCGGCTTCATTTCCCTGAAATCAAAAAGCGGCAAAGAGCTTAAGGCGCTTGAACTGCCCGGATTATGGAACGGTGCCATGTCTGACTGGAACACCATATTTGTGGAAGTTCCTATCGAAACCTTCAATCCTGTAAAAACAGTAAACGACCTGTTGCGTAAAGAGCATCAGGGTACGACCTCTAATCACTGATTCGAGTAAGCTATTCGATAAAACGGCCTCATTCGTAAGAATGAGGCCGTTTTCATATCCGGCCTGTCTTGTCGAAGGTGTAAGAAATAAAAAAAAGCCGTCCCAAACGAATGGAACGGCTTTTGTAGCTTCGGCGAAGCAATTTCTTACTTTCTGATGCCAAGTTCTTTGATGATAGCACGGTATCTTTCGATATCACAGTCTTTCAGGTAATCGAGCAAACGACGACGTTTACCTACCAACATTTTCAGAGCGCGCTCTGTGCTATAATCTTTGTGATTTGACTTCAGGTGTTGAGTCAAATGAGAGATACGGTATGAAAATAATGCTATCTGCGCTTCAGGTGAGCCAGTATCAGTATTAGACTTTCCGTACTTCTCGAAGATTTCTTCTTTTTTTTCTGCACTTAAGTACATGTTCTTTCGTTTTATATGTTTGAAAAAATGTGGTGCAAAGATAAGGCTTTCTTTTTGAATGACAATAGGTTTGGTTGTATTTTTCATTCAAAGACCAGTTGGGGTTTGGAAAAATACTTCTGGAAATAGCCCCGGAAGACGTTTAGTCAGGCTTTTTATACTTTATATTTCTTGGGTGATGTTCCAGTATTTCCCGGCGTAACCTCTCCCGGTCAATGTGAGTGTAAATTTCGGTTGTGGTAATTCGTTCGTGCCCCAGCATTTGCTGGATGACGCGAAGGTTGGCTCCTCCTTCGAGCAGGTGGGTGGCAAAAGAGTGCCGGAAAGTGTGTGGACTTACCTTTTTTTTGATCCCCGTTTCGGCAAGCAACTCCTTGATGATGTAAAAGATCATCACTCGGGAGAGCTTTTGTCCTCGGCGGTTGAGAAAGACGGCGTCTTCATGCCCTTTTTTTATCGGGGCTTTGTGGCGATCAAGGAAATAGAGCTGTATTTCGTGCAGGGCAGTCTCCGAAATCGGGACAAGTCGTTGTTTGTTCCCTTTACCCAAAACCCGGATAAAGCGTTCGTCGGGGTAAATGTCACTGATGTTGAGGTTTACCAGCTCCGAGACACGCAGTCCACAACTGTAGAGCAGTTCGAGTATGGCCCGGTTACGCTGTCCCTCAGGTTTGGAGCGGTCTATGTACGAAATCAGTAGGTCTATCTCTTCTATGCTCAGTACATCGGGGATTTTTAATCCGATTTTGGGTGATTCGAGTAATTCGCAGGGTGAAGCTTCAACGTAACCGTCCAATAACAGGAAATTGTAGAACGATTTAATCCCGGAAATTATGCGTGCCTGAGATCGTGGGCAGATGCCTACATCGTGCAGTTGCGCTACAAATTGGTGAAGGTCGTCAAGTGTCACATCCGTGACCGTTTTCTCTTCCGTCTCCACAAATTGAGCCAGTTTTTCGAGATCGTCGAGGTAAGCTTCGATAGAATTTTTACTCAACGATTTTTCCAATTGCAGGTAGGTAACGTATTTTTTTACAACAGATTGGTTGTCCTTCATGTTTTTTTGACTACTTTTGCGCTAAAATTACAGGAACAGCATGACAAAGATACTGAAATGCTGCTTTCCCTCCTCTAAAAAAGATAATTTCATCTTTTATGAAGATACAGATAATCAATGGCCCTAACTTGAATCTGTTGGGCAAAAGAGAGCCTTCCATTTACGGAAACAGCTCATTCGAATCGTATCTCGAACAACTAAAAACTAAATATCAGGATTGCGAATTTTTTTATTATCAGTCAAATATCGAAGGAGAAATGATTGATAAAATTCATGAAGTCGGTTTTGACTTTGACGCGATCATAATGAATGCCGGAGCATATACGCATACTTCCATCGCATTGCACGATGCTATTAAAGCGGTTAAAACGCCTGTAATTGAAGTGCATATTTCTAATATACATCAGCGCGAATCGTTTCGCCATGTATCGATGATCGCACCGGCCTGTAAAGGCAGTATCCTGGGATTCGGAATGGATTCATACCGGTTAGCTGTCGAAGCTGCATTGCAGTTTTAAGTATTTAGGTAAAAGGTTTTCAATATTCAGAAAGCACTGCTGATGTGTATTCTAACGTATTACTTAAAATGTAAAACGTATAACGAAATCGTTATCTCATAAAACAATATATATTTATGTCGAAACACACCAAAATCGTTGCTACCATCTCTGATATGAGATGTGACGTGGAATTTATCAAAGAACTCTACGAAAGTGGAATGAACGTAGTGCGCATGAACTCAGCTCACATGAATGAGGAAGGCTTTGCACGCGTAGTAAACAATACCCGTGCGGTATCTAAAAATATCGGTATCCTGATGGATACAAAAGGTCCTGAAGTAAGAACTACTAAAATTGACGGTAGTGATAAAATCAAATTTGAAACAGGTGACATCATCTCTTTCATTGGCGATCCAGCTGTACTGACTACTAAAGAATGTGTAGCTGTATCTTACAAAAACTTCGTTAAAGACCTTAATGTTGGTTGTAAAGTATTGATCGACGATGGAGAGATCGAATTTACTATCATCGAGAAGAAAGAAGACAAACTGATTGCTCAGGCTGAAAACAGTGGTGAACTGGGAAGCCGCAAAAGTGTGAACATCCCTGGTGTACGCATCAGTCTTCCTTCATTAACTCCACGTGACCTTGAAGTAATTGACCTGGCTATCAAGCACAACGTTGACTTCATTGCTCACTCATTCGTACGTAACCGTCAGGACGTATTGGATATCCAAGGTATCCTCAACGCTCACCAAAGCCCAATCAAAATCATCGCTAAGATCGAAAATCAGGAAGGTGTTGATAACATCGACGAAATCCTTGAAGTAGCTTACGGTGTGATGGTTGCTCGTGGTGACCTCGGTATCGAAGTTCCACAGGAGAAAATCCCTGGAATTCAGCGTCTGTTGATCAAAAAATGTGTTCAGGCTAAAAAACCGGTTATCGTAGCAACTCAAATGCTTCACACGATGATCAAAAACCCACGCCCGACACGTGCAGAGGTTACTGACATCGCGAATGCAATCTATTACCGCACTGACGCAGTGATGTTGAGTGGTGAAACTGCTTATGGAGATTATCCTGTAGAAGCAGTAAAAACTATGGCTGCTATCGCAGAAGAGGCTGAAAAAACAAAAATGCCTGAAAACGATATTCCTGTAGATTCTAAAGAAAACACGACTATCGCTACTTACCTTGCTGAAAAAGCGGTAAAAGCAACTCGTCGTCTGCCTATTTCTGCAATCCTTACAGATAGCTTTACAGGCGGAACTGCTCGTTACGTAGCATCTTTCCGTGGCAAAGCTCCTGTTTACGCATTCTGCTACAAAGAAGGTACTATCCGTCACCTGGCTCTTTCTTATGGTGTATTCCCTATCCACCTGGATGTTGACACCAATGCTCGTGACTACTTCTTCGAAGGAATGAAAATTCTGTTGAAAGATGGTAAAATCAAAACTTCTGATACAGTTGCATTCTTAGGCGGAAGTTTCGGTCAGGGTAGCGGTACTTCTTACCTTGAAATCAACGAAGTAGGTAAAATCATGCCTAACGCAGCAGATTATGTTTTGCCAAACTTCGTAGAAGAGCAAAAATAATAAACTGAGATAACATCAATGACAGACGCGGTCGAGCAGTATATTCTGGATCATATTGATCCCGAAGGAGCACATTTGCAACGATTAAATCGTGATGCACATGTCAATCTGCTTCGACCGCGTATGCTTTCCGGCCATTTGCAGGGGCGATTTCTGAAAATGCTTTGCCGGATGATTAACCCTACTTACATTCTCGAACTCGGCACTTATGCCGGTTACTCTGCGCTCTGCCTGGCAGAGTCCCTTCCCGAAAACGGAGAACTTCACACCATAGAAATCGATGATGAGCTTGAAGATTTTATTCGCAAGCACATCGACGCCTCCGAATTCGGTTCCAAAATACATCTTCACATTGGCGATACATTTGATATCGTTCCCCAAATTGACCGGACTTTTGATCTGGTTTTCATTGATGCCGATAAACGCAGTTACTGCGAATATTTTGATTTGGTTTTTGATAAAGTATGTCCTGGCGGTTTTATTATTGCTGACAATACGCTTTGGGATGGCAAAGTGCTGGATGTCCCGGCGGCTAATGATGCGCAGACCATCGGCATTCTAAATTTCAATGAAAAAATAGCATCTGATCCCAGAGTTGAAAAAATTATTTTACCTTTGAGAGACGGAATTACGTTGATTTACAAGAAAGCGTGATTCTTTGATTTGAAGATTAGATGATTTGAGAATTTGAAAATGAGAGATCAGGTATTTGTCAAATTCATTCGTCATCATATGTCTTAATTTTCAGATTTGCTAATCCTCAAATTCTCCATTTGCCTTAACTCTTAAATCAACATACAATGAATTTTCCGTTAGAATTAAAGTACTCCAATGATCACGAATGGATTCGTGTGGAAGGGGATCAGGCATGGGTCGGTATCTCCGATTATGCGCAACATGAATTGGGCGAGATTGTCTATGTCGATGTTCAGACGGTAGGTGAATCGCTGACAGCAAACGAAGTATTTGGAACTATTGAGGCTGTGAAAACCGTTTCGGATATGTTCCTTCCTGTATCGGGAGAGGTGCTAGAGCTGAATCCGGCCCTGGAAGACCAGCCAGAATTGGTTAACAGTGACCCGTATGGCGAAGGATGGATTGTGAAGATTACGGTAAAGGATATTGACGAACTGGATAATCTGCTTACAGCTGAAGAATATAAGCAGCTTATTGCTAAATAATATGTGGATACTCCGGAGGTGAGTATCGGATGAAGATTTTTCTATAATTCGTAACCCAAAACCAGAAACAAAAAAATGAAACCCGTTATCAGTATTATTATGGGAAGTACTTCTGATCTGTCGGTAATGTCAAAGGCAGCGGAGCTTCTGAATGATTTTGAGATTCCATTTGAAATAAATGCACTTTCAGCTCACCGTACTCCGGCAGAGGTTGAAGTTTTTGCAAAAGGTGCACAAGAGAGAGGTATTAAGGTAATTATTGCGGCAGCCGGTATGGCAGCTCACCTTCCGGGTGTAATCGCGTCAATGACAACACTTCCTGTTATTGGAGTGCCTATCAAGGCAACTTTAGACGGTATGGATGCATTGCTCGCCATCGTGCAAATGCCTCCGGGAATTCCAGTAGCTACTGTTGGAATCGACGGTTCATTAAACGCGGCTATCCTGGCGGTTCAGATGATTTCAACTGGTGACGAAGTGCTTCAGGAAAAACTGGCATTGTACAAAGAGGGCTTGAAAAAGAAAATTGTTAAAGCAAACGAAGAGCTCAAACAGGTGCACTACAAATTCAAGACAAACTAATAGCAAGGCCTTCGGGGAATTTCCCGAAGGCTTTTTATTTGCCCAAATATAAATAGGAGTGAGGCTCCGTTAATTCACGTGAATAAAGGAGATCGAATGGCTCAGAATTAAATATTAATGGCTAAGTTTGTTGTGTTATTTAGAATAAGTCTATTATGGTAATATTTCGTCCGGTCACCATAGACGATAGAGATAAGATCCAGCGCTATACAAAAGGAAAGGGAAGCCGCCTCCTGAACTATAGTTTTGAAGTGCTTTTTTTATGGAGAGATGTATGTGATTTTGAAATTGCCGAGAAGGATGGATTTCTATTGATAAAGACTTTTCACCATAACCGGCACTACTTTTTATTTCCTTTAGGTGAGGGGAATTTGAAGCAAATCATTCTCGATCTGGTTGATTATGCCCGTTCACGTTGTGCCTCTTTTCAGATGTTTCAGATTCTACCGGAGCAAAAGGAGCGAATTGAGAGACTTTTCCCCGGCAGTTTTTCTTTTGAACCTACCCGAGATGAATTTGAGTACTTATTCGAAAGTGAAAAGCTGATTACTTTACAGGGAAAAGCTTTGCAGCCGAAGCGAAATCATATCAATGCATTCGAAAAACAATATGACTGGTCATTTGAAGAGATAACGCTTTCCAATATGGTCGATGCATTGATGTTTAGTCACCAATGGGATATGGAAATGGATGTTCCTCTGGATAGTCCGTTGAATATGGAGATACAGGCTTCAATGATTGCATTCGAAGCTTATTTTTGCCTTGGCTTGGATGGCGGAATCCTTCGTGCAAACGGAGAAGTGGTTGCAATGTCTCTGGGATGTCCGATTGCTGAAGATACTTATTTGGTTCTCTTTGAAAAGGCAGATAATAAAGTTCGGGGCGCTTATCCGATGATTAACCGTGAGTTTGCCCGTCGTTTTTGCTCAGAATTCCGTTATATAAACAGAGCTGAGGATAATGGTGATGAAGGTTTGCGCAAAGCCAAACTTTCCTACCATCCTGACGTTTTGCAGGAGGTTTTCCGTATGACTTTAATTAATAAAAGCAACTGATTTACGCTGCGTTTTATGGTGATTCGAAATGCTATTCCCAACGATTATGAGAGTCTGAAAGCGCTTTGGCTGGTTGCTTTCAGTGATGAAGAATCCTATATTGAAAGTTTTCTTCGTAACAAATGGATGGGAGACAACTGTCTGGTTGTTGAAGAAGAGGGGCGATTAGTTTCTATGCTTTTCCTTTTGCATGCCGAGATCATCACCGATGGAAAGCATTCTCCCGCATGGTATATTTATGCATGTGCTACGGCTACAGATTTTCGGGGAATGGGTTTTATGAAAATGTTGCTAGACGAAGCTTATCGGGAAGCCGTTTCGCAATCCGTATTTGCATTGTTGTTAGTTCCGGCATCGGATGATTTATTCCGATATTATGAGAAAGCCAGTTTTCACCGATTGTATAAAAAGCCGCTTTCAACCAACGAAAATTTGAATTATAACAACTATACCCAGATATCAGGGCCTCAAATAGACCGAATTCTGGTGCGACGCGATACAATTCTTAACCGCGAACTGGATGTGTGTTGGGACTTAGAGCATCTGATCTTTGCTACAGGAGGGGCCGTAAGTTCGTATTTGACTAAAGACGGTTATCTGATTGAAGAGGTATATAATAATGAAAGGCGAATTATAGAGCAACTCCCCGAAATGCTTGAAGCAATAAGTGATGAAGATTATGCTATGATCCGGTTTTGCGAATCCTATGATTTAAGTAAGCTTGGCCATTTACCTTATTTTAATCTTGCGTTGGACTAAGGTATTCGAATCTATAATATTTTACTCCTTTGTCAGATGTATTTACCTTTACTTTCAGCGGTGTACTTTTGCCGATTTTGCTAAATGAGGTAAGGTTGTAAGAGGCGAAAGTATTAACCATATAGCCGTCTGCATCTCCGTTCTTTGAGTGCCGGAGTTCCAGATAAAGTGTGTCATTGGCCGCTTTTGTGTAATAGAAAAGAGAAATACCGTGTTGTTTGTTGTTGTATTCAAACCCCAGTCTGAAGTTTAGCCAGTCCCCACTTTGCCAGACACTCTCTATATATAATGGGTCATCGCTCAAATTAGAGGTAAGCGGTTTAATTGTAGCTGTATTTATGCTTGATACCGAGTTCGTATTAATAGAAAAAGAACTGGCTCCGATTTTCTCCTCGATATTATAATTAAGTAAAACCCTGCTGCCGGTCGTGTATTTCGACGCGACCGAAGTCTGAGGCAATAGCTTGTCCAGATTGTCAAGTCTGAAAAAACGAATATTGCTGGAATCTTCTATGGTGGCCAGATCCAATCGAAAATCCCCCAATCCGTAATCAATATCCTCCTTCTTACATGAAACCAAAACTGCAAAAAAGCCAATAACTACGAAAAGAATTCCTCGGGTTCTCATTTTAATCCTGTTTGAGCTTACAAATATAATGATTTAAGCTTATTTTTAGGGCACGACCCTCGTATCCTCGGGTCGGGCTATGCGCTTCAAGTCCTCGCTCGCGCACTCGCTGCGGGCTTTCCGCTGCTATCCCTCGCGCAGGAGTTACCTTCAGAATCTCCGAAACCCCACCAAACCTCCAACTTATCCAAAGTCCGAAACTTTAGATAAGTTTCTCTCCACAAAATATCCCCCAATCAGCAATCAAGCCTCTGAAACACCTCCATCAGTCAACAAAACACCCCCTCTGAAAAATAGAAATTCATCCCGGTTTCAGCATGATTTTCATTTTCTGCCATTCCCTCAATCCTTCATTCCCTCAATCCCTATACTTACCCTCAGTGGGTTATGTTCTTTAACAGAAAAAAGGCGTCGTATAATTTGGAGCGAATAGATAAACCGACTACTTTTGCACTCGCTAAACAGGAAGGGCAGCGGCCCAACGAAGATTGCTTGAGACTTTTGGAAATA
>NZ_JAKZKV010000017.1 GCF_022808675.1 Parabacteroides sp. FAFU027 | reverse complement strand
TTTCCAAAAGTCTCAAGCAATCTTCGTTGGGCCGCTGCCCTTCCTGTTTAGCGAGTGCAAAAGTAGTCGGTTTATCTATTCGCTCCAAATTATACGACGCCTTTTTTCTGTTAAAGAACATAACCTATTAAGAGACATACTACATAGAAACGACTTTGCATTAAGTCGAATTTGCATAAGGCGCAAAGTGAAAACAATATCGTTCTAGTATTGGTTTACCTGAAAGCACAAAAAGATATGAGATTAACGTTTCTACCATGTGCAAAAAAAATCCGGATAGCAATGCCACCCGGATTTTTCATATTTTCTAAGACACATCACCCTGGAAGGTTTTCGTCTATAATCTCTATTTTCTTAGCAACTACATCTAAATCGTCTTTTAGCTTCTGAATTTTTTTATTCATCTCATTAAGCAAGCTTCCGCCAGATTTAGAAGACGCAGATAAGAATCCGATATTATTCTCATAAGTTTTGAGTTCTCCCTTAATATTTTCATAGGTACGAACCAATCTTTCTCTTTCTTTATAGAGTTTGTTCTGCGAATTATCCTCTTCCGCTATAGTATTGATATTGCTCTTGAATGATTGTAGTCGTAGATTTGACTCTTTCATATTAAACTGAGCAAACAATTTGTCAATTACAGAGTGATATGCATTATAAATTTTATCCTTTTCTTTAAATGGAACATGCCCCAAAGCATTAAACTCATCCATTAAAGCACGAACGAGCTTCACCCCTTCCGTAGCATCAACATCACCATCGATAGCATTAAGCTTTTCAATTATCTCTTTCTTCTTGACCAGGTTTTCATGTTCAACTTCTTTACTTGAGGCAAAATGTTTATTCTTTTGCTCAAAGAAATAGTCACAGGCAGAAATAAACCGCTTCCAAACCGCATCTGAATGTTTTTTAGAAACAGGACCTACGGTTTTCCATTCCTTTTGCAATGCGACCAAAATATCTGCTGATTTTTTCCAATCGTTGCTATCTTTCAATGCTTCAGCCTGCTCGCACAGAGATTTCTTTTTCTCCAGATTAAGAGCCATATCATCTTTCACCTGCTTATAAAATGCAGCTTTAGCATCGAAGAACTTATTACAGGCATGACGGAAACGATCAAACAATTCGCCATTAACCTTTTTAGGGGCAAATCCAATTGTTTTCCACTTTTCCTGGATATCAAGAAGTTCTTTAGTTTTATCTTCCCATTTCACAAATGAATTTAGGCTTTCAAAATCAATCCCCTCTACTGTTTCACATAGAGCTACTTTTTCAGCTTCATTAATCTGCTCTTTCTCACGCAATTCATCAAAATATTGCTGATGACGTTTATTTATGATAGTAGATGCATTTTTGAATCTTTCCCATAGCTCTTCACGGTGCTCTTTAGCAACGGGGCCAATTTCACGCCATTCTTCGTGCAATTTCTGCAGTTGATGGAACGATGATATTATTTCATTATCCTGCGCCAACTTATCAGCAGTCTCGCAAAGTTGAAGTTTATGCTCATAATTCTTTTTAAAATCATAATCCCTCAACTCCTTATTAATCTTCAGTAGCTCGTAAAAATTCTCTACCTGAAGCTGGTAGTTTTTCCACAGATCGTTCAGATTTGTTTGAGGAAGCAGGGTGATTTCTTTGAAGCGTTGTTGCAATTGCTGAAACTCAGGGTAATGCTTACCCACTTCATCAGCTTTCTCACATAACGCTTTAATTTTCTCAATAATACCAAGCTTTTCCTCTAAATTAGCCTCACGCAACCGTTGCTGTTCAGCAGCCAGCGCCGCTTTCTTTTCTCTGAAAGCGTTTAATAATGATTTGAAAATCTCCTCTTTATCATCCGGCTTCTGAATGAATTCATCCTCAACTCCACCCTCTTCAATGAAGCGTTTACGGGATTCTTCTGTCTCCTGCTTTTGTATTTTGTAAAAGCTTTGTTTTAATTCTTCGACAAGGTCTTTAACCTCTTCCACCGGTTGCTCGATTAACTCTTTCAGTTTTTCGATGATTTCCTCTTTCATATTGTTATAGGCATTATTTTCCAGAACACAAATTAAACTAAAAAAAATCTTAACCCATAGCGTTTGGCCGGCTTTTTTTCAGTTCAGCTCCAAAAAAGTTCAATAATCTGCTAATCTATTGATTTTGTTCTATCAATTGTGTCAATTCAATAAACTCATTTACACTCAATTGCTCAGGACGTTTATCAAAAACCGGCAAAGAAAATGCCGGGTTATCTTTATTCATCATTGTTTTCAATGAATTCCTGAGCGTCTTACGACGCTGGTTAAAACCGGTTTTAACGACAGTCTTAAACAACTTCTCATCGCAAGGCAATTCTTTTACTTCATTACGGGTCATCCGGATGACAGCGGACTTAACTTTGGGGGGAGGATCGAAAACATGCTCTGATACGGTAAAAAGATATTCAACTTTGTACCAGGCTTGCATCAACACACTCAAAATGCCGTATGTTTTACTTCCGGGACCAGCGGCCATTCGCTCTGCAACTTCTTTTTGAATCATCCCGGAACAACAAGGAATCAGGTCTTTGTGATCAATGACTTTGAAAAAAATCTGGCTCGAAATGTTATAGGGATAATTGCCTATTATACAAAACGGCTCATGATATAAAGTGTTCAAATCCATCTTCAAGAAATCGGCCTCAACAATTCTTCCGGCTAAAGCAGGAAAATGCTGTTGTAAATAAGGAACGGATTCCCTGTCAATTTCGACAACGGTAAGATTATGGCCTTTATCCAGCAGAAAACGGGTAAGTACCCCCATCCCCGGTCCTACTTCTAATACAGGTAAATTTTTATATTCGCCTAAAGTATCGGCAATTCGTTCTGCGACCGATAAATCCTTTAAGAAATGCTGACCCAGAAACTTTTTTGGTCGGACTTTATTCATTCGTATTGGTTATTTCGACTTCTTTTTAAATTGATTAAAACAAGGAACAAATTGATAGGGGAAAGCGTTTTCGATACATAAGAATTGACAGCTAATTTTCCACAGATTCTCCCTGTTTTTTCCACGTTGTTATCCTTATAAGGCATTAACTTTGCAAAATAACACAAAATATCCTGATTAACGGCATTGGCTAGGTAATTGTTCTATAAAAATGAAACTAATAAAGGTCATTCTTAGAATTACGATTCCATTAGCATTGGGCATTCTGATCTTTTGGTGGGTGTACCGGAAAATGGATTTCGGGCAGATTCTGGATATTATGAGCCAGGGCATTCACTACGAATGGCTCATCATTTCCTGTTTGTTTGAACTACTAGCCCATATTATCAGGGCTATACGCTGGAAGATGTTGATCAATCTGCTGGGAGCTAAGCCTTCAATCAAAACTCTTACCAATTCCGTTTTTATTAATTTCGGAGGAAATCTGGTACTTCCACGGCTAGGGGAAGTTTCCCGTTGCGTTTTTATTTCCCGAAAAGAAAATATTTCTTTTTCAAAGGTATTTGGCACCTTGTTATCTGAACGTATCGTGGACAGTATTCTGGTAATTTTGATGGTTGTTATTGGCTTTTTTACCATGAATGATATCTATATGGATTTTCTGGAAAATCATGTCCACATCCATATTCCCTTTCGAAAGTGGTTTACCTCTCCCGAATTTTACCTTTTAATCGGATTTCTTTACCTGGCTGGATATATTATCTACAAGAAAACGAGACACCCGAGATTGGCACTGAAAATCAGGGTTTTTCTCCATGAATTGGTAATCGGGATCAAAACCTTTACCATTCTACCGCACAAGTGGCGATTTACTTATTTATCGGTAGCCATCTGGATATGCTATTTTATGCAGTTGTATTTATGTTTCTTTGCATTAGATTTTACCAGCCATCTTAACATCCGGATTGCCCTGGCGATGTTTGTGATGGGAAATATTGCCTTTGCGCTTCCCGTACAAGGCGGTATCGGCCCCTGGCACTTCATGGTGATCTCAACGATGATGTTTTATGGAATAGAACAGACTCATGCGGCTGCATTTGCTTTGGTGGCTCATACATTAATGACGCTGATAAATGCTCTGTTTGCGATTTACGCGCTCATATTTTCAGGAACTAAAGATGTAAAAACAAACAACTAATACGGAGTCGCCCGGGCGGCTTCTTTCACATTAAAACCACTTAACAATGAAAGTAAACGAACTTGCGCCACAGCCGCTGTGGTCAATTTTTGAGACTATCTCACACATTCCTCACCCCTCCCATCATTTGGAACAAATCACCTCTTATGTAGTAGATTTCGGTAAAAAACTCGGGCTGGAAACCGTTGTTGATGAAACCGGAAATGTGGTAATAAAGAAACCGGCTACTCCGGGAATGGAAAACCGTAAAAAAGTGGTGCTACAAGCCCATCTGGATATGGTTCCCCAAAAAAATGCAAGCGTCAACCATGACTTTACCAAAGACTCTTTACAATTGATTGTTGAAGGAGACTGGGTGAAAGCCAATAATACAACGCTCGGTTCAGATAACGGAATTGGTGTAGCTTCTATCCTGGCTGTATTGCAGGCAACCAATCTGAAGCATGGTCCAATCGAAGCGCTTCTTACAGCCGATGAAGAGACCGGTATGTATGGCGCTTTTGGCCTGAAACCCGGATTCATTGAAGGAGAGATCCTTATTAATACAGACTCTGAAGAAGAGGGAGAACTCTTTGTGGGTTGTGCCGGCGGAATGGATATGACCGCAACTTTTCAGTATAAAGATGTCTCTGAAATTCCCGAAGGAGATATCGCATTCAAACTAAGCCTGACCGGACTGAAAGGTGGGCACTCGGGTGTCGACATTCATTTGGGGCGCTACAATGCCAACAAGTTGCTTTTCCGTTTTCTGAAGACTGCTGTTGCTGAATATGAAGCACATCTCTCGTGGGTAAGTGGAGGTACGCTACGCAATGCTATACCGCGCGAAGCATTTGCCATTGTAACCATTCCCAATCAATTAAAAGATGAATTTCTGGATTTGGCGGCTGAGTTTGAAGGTATATTTAAAGATGAGAATGGAGCAACCGAACCTAATCTTGCTTTTAAAGCCGAAGAAACCGATTTGCCAAAAACTCTTCTTCCCGAAGAAATCCAGGATGACCTTATCAATGCCATTGTGGGTGTGAGAAACGGAGTTGCACGCATGAATCCCGGTTTGCCCGGAGTTGTTGAAAGTTCTTCGAATCTGGCTATTGTGGAAACAGAATCCGGAAAAACTACTGTAAATATTTTGATTCGCAGTTCACTGGAAACGATGAAAGAAGCATTGGCATCAAGCCTTGAAAGTGTATTCCTGTTGGCTGGGGCAAAGGTCGAATTCAGCGGCGATTATCCGGGATGGGCTCCAAATCCCGACTCCCCTATCCTGAAAACGATGAAATCGGTTTACCTGAACCTGTATGGAAAAGAACCGACTATCAATGTCATCCACGCCGGATTGGAATGCGGTATCATCGGAGCTGTTTATCCGGGCATGGATATGATTTCATTTGGTCCAACGCTTAAGTTTCCACACTCTCCGGACGAAAAAGTGAATATTCCGTCTGTTGAACGATACTGGAATTATCTGGTCGCAGTTCTGGAAAATATTCCCGTAAAATAAAAAATCAGCGTTTCAAAGTGGGAATATGTGTCGCAATTCTGCAGGAGATAATCCCGCCTCGGGAATGAGCCATGCAATTTTGCAGGAGATAATCCCAACCCGGGAACGAGCCCTGCAATTTTGCGAGAGAGCGTCCCGAGACGGGAACGTCTCTTTCAATTCTGCCGCACATCTTCCCGGTACGGGACAAATTCTTGCAGTTTTGTTTATTCCAATCCATTACAATAAAAGAGGCTGCCTCACCCGAGACAGCCTCTTTCACAATATAAAAAAACACATTAGTCTTGCTCTTGCAATTGCAGTTTTTCGTATTCTTTGAGCAGTTTATCCTGAACATCACCCGGAACAAGCTCGTAGGCGGCAAACTTCATACTGAAGGAAGCTCGTCCTCCGGTCAGGGAACTTAATGCTGTCGAGTAGTTTGACATTTCCTTCAACGGAACTTTAGCAATCAGCTTTTCAAAGCCTTTCTCGCTCTGCATTCCCATGATGACAGCACGGCGTCCCTGAAGGTCACTCATTACGTCACCCATCTTTTCGCCCGGCACTAAAACCTCGACATCATAGATAGGTTCCAGAATTTTCGGACCGGCTTCTTTAAAGGCCTGGCTAAAAGCATTCCGACCAGCCAGACGGAAGGAGATCTCATTGGAATCCACCGGGTGCATTTTGCCGTCATATACAATTACGCGGACATCGCGGGCATACGAACCGGTCAAAGGTCCTTGTTCCATTCTATCCATCAGTCCTTTCATGATGGCAGGCATAAAGCGGGCGTCAATTGAACCACCAACAATACTGTTGATGAAGACCAGTTTGCCACCCCAATCCAAATCGACCACCTGCGTATCACGAACTGATATTTTAAATTCCTGACCGTTAAACCGATATACTTCAAGAACCGGTGCGCCTTCGAAGTATGGTTCGATGATCATGTGTACCTCTCCAAACTGGCCGGCACCTCCCGATTGCTTTTTATGACGAAAATCAGAACGGGCAGCTTTCGTGATGGTTTCGCGGTAAGGAATTCGCGGTTCGAGAAACTCAATGTACATTTTATCGTTGTGCTCCAGACGCCATTTCAGGGTTTTCAGGTGAAATTCTCCCTGACCGGAAACGATAATCTGTTTAAGCTCTTTGGAATGCTCGATAACCCAAGTCGGGTCTTCTTCGTGCATACGGGTGAGCAATTCGCTGAGTTTCTCGGCATCAGCTTCATTGACCGGCTTGATGGCCCGGCGATATTTGGGTTCCGGATATTTAATGAAGTCGAACCTGTAATCACAACCTTTATCGTTCAAGGTATTTCCCGTGCGGGTATCTTTTAGTTTCACTGCAACACCGATATCACCGGCTACCAACTCTTCTATTTTCGTACGGATTTGCCCGGCCACACAGAATATCTGTGCCATACGCTCTTTAGAACCCCGGTTAGCATTTACTAAATCGACTCCTTCGTGGATTTTACCGGACATCACTTTGAAGTAAGTAACCTCACCGATGTGTGGCTCGATGGTGGTCTTAAATACATAAAGGCTGGTGGGGCCATTCACATCGGGAGAAATATCTTCGCCGTCAGTGGTTACCACGTGTGGCATTTCGCTTACGAATGCACACACATTTCCCAGGAACTCCATCAGACGGCGCACACCCATATCCCGGCCGGCACAGACGCAAAATACAGGAAACATGCTGCGGGTCAATAATCCTTTATGAATACCTTCTCGCATCTCATCTTCGCTCAGCGTACCCTGTTCGAAAAATTTCTCCATCAGTGTTTCATCGTTCTCGGCGGCTGCCTCGACCAGTTTCTGGTGTAAATCTTCTGCTTTATCTTTTTCCGAATCGGGGATTTCGAGGATATCGGGTGCTCCCCCTTCGGGCTTCCATTGATACATCTTCATTTTCAACACGTCCACCACGGCATTAAACTGCGGCCCGCAAACAATTGGATACTGAATCTTAACGACTTTGCTGCCGTAATTTTCCTTTAGCTGTTCGACCACATTGTCGAAATCAGCCTTTTCACCATCCAACTGATTGGTTACGAAAATGGTGGGTTTACCCAGTTTTTCCGTAATGCGAAACATGTTTTGAGTTCCGACTTCCACACCATACTGCGTATTGATGAGCAACAGCGCTGTATCGGTAACATTCAACGCGGTATAAGCGCCGCCTACAAAATCATCCGAACCCGGACAATCCACAAAGTTCAGCTTCTTCCCGTTCCACTCTACATGGAAAACCGTCGGAAAGACACTATAGCCGTATTCCTGCTCTACAGGAAAATAATCACAAACGGTATTATGTGCATCCACACTACCGCGACGTTTTATAATACCACCCTCGTAGAGCATAGCCTCAGCGAGTGTGGTTTTTCCCGAGCCTGAACTTCCCAACAATGAGATGTTCTTAATTTCATGTGATTGATAAACTTTCATGGCCAATCGTATTAGTTGGTTAATGAATTAAGAAAGGAAATGCACTCGCAAATTATGTTTTTTTATCAAGTACACCAACAAATTGCCACTGTTAGACAACATGATTAACAGACTATGTTTACAGGGTATATTCTTTAGCGTGAAAAGAGGTTACATTCTGATGAATGCTTTGTGAATAGCTGAAAATATCGGAATAACCCATTCGCATTTCGGTGATTAATGCTTATTTTTACCTCAACATTATATGACAAAGAATTATGAGCCTGACTGTTAATCTGATACCCATCATAGAAAAAGGGTGGTACAACTACAACCCCAAACGCCATATCCGCAAAATCGAGGATTTAAGCGTCAATGTCTCTACCAATAAGGTTTTTAAAATCACTTTCAAAGACAAGACCTTTGTCTTTGCCAAGGTTTCCAACTTTGGGAAGTTTGAGAATTTCAAGGAAGACCACCAGATTATTAATGTATTGGCAAATAATCTGGAGCGGCCTTACGACCATTTCCTGTCCAGTTCGCTGATGAAAGGCGACCAGCTCTACCTCTACCGGCATGAAGATGAATACATTGACGTGTGGATGGTATTTTACCGCGCGGTGAGGGTGAAAAACACGTTACCCAAACGATTGACTGACGAGCAGGTGCGCATTTTGGGAAAAGAGGTGGCCAAGTTTCACAAGATTTGCGACGAGATGACGCCGGTTTTGCCTCAATCTTCCAAAACGTTGATAAAAGACATCAACCACCTGTTGCGCCGTTTGGAAAAAACAGACAGCATGCTCCGGTTTATGGGCTATAACGACCTGATTCGTGAGCATTGTCATATTTTCCTAAAAAATGCCGAGACTCTCGGATATAAAGACTTTATCAAAATCCCTGTGTTTGTGGACTGGAATATCGGAAACTTTTCGGTGCGCGACAACAATACGCTCTTTTCGCGCTGGGATTATGACTGGTTTCGGATGAGTTCGCGGGTGCTTGACTTTTATTCGTTTAGCCGGGTTTGTTCAGATATTGGCGACAAGACCGATTTTTCTTACACATTTTCCCAACTGAATGAGCCTCGTTTCCTTGAATTCCTCAAAGAATATCACAAGGTGTTCCCATTGACCCGAAATGAAGTTCTATTTATGAAGGAAGCTTACCGTTTCTTTATCCTCAACTATGTCATCAGCAACGGGCGCTTCTTTTTTACGGACGCATATGCTCAGAAGCTGCAAAAAGAGGCCTATCAATTGCATTTGCCCAATCTGGATAGCGGATTCAATGCCGATTTGATTCTGGATGCGTTGGGACTCTGATTGGTTTACTGCTTAAACTAACGTTAGTTTACCGGCGAAATCCGCACGAGTTTACATGTGAAACTAACCCGTGTTTTCCATCCGAACCAATATTACAACATAGCGCTACCCACTACCGGGCGATAGTGAGTGACGCTATAATATTTTTGAGGGTATCGCTATAACGTTATATTGACCCCTTATCCCGCACGAGGTTATTTACGGTACTTGCAACATCCCGGCAGATTGTTATAGGTCTTATTATCAGCCTTGAATTTGTCGGTGTCGTGACCCACTTTGGCAATGGCCTTCTGAATGGACTCAACATTCGTTTTGTTGCTGTCGAAATTCACATGAATCTTTCTGGTCTTCATATCCCAGACGGCAGAGGTGACTCCTTTGACCGATTTTGCAGCTTTTTCAATACGCTCTTTGCAGGTTTCACAATTTCCATACACCGTAAACAGGGCATGTTGCGCCATTTGCATATCTTCATGACCGGCATGTTTGTCCGCCGTTTTCGCTTGTCGCATACTGCCGTGTACATGTCCGGTTGATGTATTGCCTGCCTTTTCATTCATCATGCTGGGTTTCCCTTCGAGCTGCGCTGCGGCATCCACATTGAAAGTGCCCTGGGTGACGATTTCCTCGCCTTCCTCCAATCCCGAAACCACGATGTAGCTGTTGCCGAGGCGTGGGCCAATCTCAATCTCGCGGGTCTTGAAGGCCGGTTGTGCAGCATCTTTCTGTTTGACGAAAACGATGGAGCGTTTGCCGGTCCACAATACAGCCGAGGAGGGAATGACCAGTTTGTCCTGATAACGGTCAAGATTGGCGCTCACTATACCTGTGGCAAACATTTCGGGCTTGAGCTTACCGCCCGGATTGGGAACTTCGACACGAATCTTCGCCACGCGGGTATTCGGGTCAATGACCGGGTCGATAAAGGATATGCGTCCGGAAAAACGGGTTTCAGGCATGGCCTGTATGGTGAAGTCAATCTTGTCTCCTTTTTTGATAAAAGGCAAATCACTCTCGTAGGCATCAAACAAAACCCACACATGCGACAGGTTGGCCACGTCGTAGAGCACACCGCCCTGCGAAATGTAATCGCCGTTGTTTACCCGCTTGGCCGTGACAATGCCGGACGAATTAGCCACAATAGCCACGCTCTCCTTCACCCGGCCGCTGCGTTCCACTGCCGAAATCTGCCCATCGGTAAGCTTCCACTGGTGAAGCTTTTCGCGTGCAGCCTGATAGATTTCGGGCTGGGATTGCTTGCTTTTGGCCGCTTCGAGCAGTTCCTGCTGGGCCGTGATGAGTTCGGGCGAATAGACTTGTGCCAGCACTTGCCCTTTACTGATATTCTCGCCGGTATAATTGACCGTCAATCGCTCGATACGACCGGAGATGTGCGCTACCTGACTTTGTTGCAGGCGTTCGTCGGGCTGTACCTTGCCGTAAAGGCGAACCTCTTTCACCGGCTTTTGGCGGGAGACGACAGAGGTGGCGATATCGGCCAGTTCGGCTGCATCTTTGGTCAACTGCACAGCATCGGCATCGACCGGCGTACTGTTGTCATTCAGGGGAATGAGATCCATTCCGCAGATGGGGCATTTGCCCGGGTGGTCCAGGCGTATCTGGGGGTGCATGGAGCAGGTCCAGATGGTTTTCTTCTTTTCTGTTTTGGAAATGCCCGGTGAGGCATGATCATGAGAAGGAGAGTGGAAGAATAACCATCCCAGGAATAATCCGCCGAGCGCAAAGAGGGCGTATCGGAGGTTTTTATTGGCAAATATCTTTTTCATATCTTGTAAATTGAGTTTAAACTAAAGGTTGGTCAAATAACCAACAACGGCTTTTTATGTCATCCCGCACTTGATGCGGGATCTCTTAACCGAAGAAGAATGTGTAATGCAATCTTTCCTCATTGTTCCAATCGCCTGCCGCGGGCCTTACTTTTTGGCGCAAAAAGTAAGCAAAAACATAGTCCAAAAGAACAACTGGATTTACAATTTAGTCATTTACAATTTACGATTGAGAATCCGGAGCATTCTTAAATTGTAAATGGTAAATTTTTCAATTGTAAATAATGAGGTCTTCTCGCTCAGACAGCTTTTGGGCAGTCTGGAATTTGTGTTTGTCCCTTCGGGGCGGGTATGGAAGCTTTAACTGCTTAAGCTTTCGCAAGCGAACAGCGGCTTAATGCCGCTTGTCGCGTTTTGATGACAGTAAACCTAACAGGTTTCAAAAACCTGTTAGGTTTGGCTTCTATTCACCACATGAAACCAGCCGCTTAATCCACGCTACAGCAGTATTGTAGTCGGCAATGGCTTCTATCTGTTTCTGCTCGTAGTCGAGCTGTTGCCGGCGAATGCTCAGCAGTTCAGTCAGTCCGGCGCCGGATGCAGAGAAGCTCTTGATGGTAATATCGAGCGACTTCTGAGCCAACGCGGTCTGATTAGCATAAAGTTTTATTCGCCGGGCAGCATCCTGATAAAGTTGCATCGCTTCGTAGTATTCGGCATTTAGCGCATTAGCAGTTGCCTGATATCCCTGCTGTGAAGCGGTTTTCATCAGTTCGGCTTCGTTCTGCATCGCTTTATACTTCTTGCGGTAAATGGGTAGCGTAACCGTCACCATCGGCATCACCATATCCTTGCCGTTCATTTCGGAGGTGGACATCGGATTCTTGTTAATGAGCGAATAGTTGAGCCCAACACCGACCATCGGATAGCCCATCTTCGTCACCATCTTCTTGCGGGCTTCAGCCGATTGCTGTTCGTAGAGAAGCATCCCCAGCATAGGATTTCCCGAAAACAATGAGTCCGATAATGTCTTAGGTAAAATGTCTGATGAATCAACCACCAGCTTATCCGGCGTGATGACACCGGTAGTTACTGGCCGGTTGAGATAGCTGTTGAAGCGGGCCACGATGGTCTGCTCCTGACTATGCAGCAGGGCAAGGCTGTTTTCCAGTTCGCCCCGTTCCATCTGGATGCGGTAAATATCCGCCAATCCCGAACCTGAAGCTGAACTGCCCATTCCTCCACCGCCCATCGGAGGCGTTGAAGGTGATACCGCGGAAGAGTTTCCTCCGCCCCCCATGCTATTCATACCCGAATTTCCTCCTGATGAATTGCCGGATGCGGCAGCCGGAGATGCAGATGAACTACCGGCGCTTGCCTTCCCGATGGAAGCCACGCGGAACTTCACCAACGAAATCCGCTCTACCGTTTTCAATAACTCGATATTCTTCTCCGTAATGCGGATGTTCTGCTTCACTTTCTGCAACTCATACCACGTGCGTTGCACATTGTAAAAGGTTTGCAGTTTGGCATCGCGGAAAGACTCGAACTTCGCTTTGGCCATCAGGCTCATTTCATCTTTAGCATTCTTCAGCACCCCAAACCACGGAAACATCTGCATCAGCTTGATGTCCGCGACCTGATTACCGCCAATCAACTCCATCGGCGAAAGAAACACACCGACGTTCAGTTCCGGATCGGGCAGGCTGCCCACTTGGAGTACCTTTTGCAACGCGGCTTTGTATTCGGTGAACTTCTGCAACACTGCCGGATTATTCTTAGCCGCCATACTTAGGTATAGCGATAACGAGTCTTGTCCGTAAGCCGAAATGCAGAAGAACATGACTATCAGATTAAGCATCCACTTCTTCATTTCCTTCATTTTTTAATTCATTCATTCCCTTCATTTTCTTCACCGCGCCTTCCCGCCACATCGCCTGAAAGATAGGTACTACGAAAATAGTCATCACCTGGATAATCATTCCTCCGAATGTCGGTATCGCCATCGGCACCATGATATCGGCGCCTTTTCCCGTAGAGGTGAGTACAGGCAACAGGGCAATAACCGCCACCGCCGTAGTCATCATAGCCGGACGAACACGCTTCTTTCCGGCTGCAACGACGGCTTCACGCACATCGTGTACCGTATCCGGATGCCGCGCTTCAAATACCTGGTGGATGTAGGTTCCCATGATTACGCCGTCGTTGGTCGCGATACCAAACAGGGCGATGAATCCTACCCAGACCGCCACGCTCAGGTTAATTGGGTGCATCTGGAACATATCCCGCAGGTTGATGCCCGCCACGGAGAAGTTCATAAACCAATCCTGCCCGTAGAGCCACAGCATCAGAAAGCCTCCGGCAAATGCCACGAAGACGCCCGAGAAGTGGATGCACGATGCAGTCACCGTCCGGAACTGGAAGTAGAGCAGCAGGAAAATCAGCACCAGACTGATAGGTATCACTATCGAAAGCCGTTTGGTAGCCCGGATTTCCTGCTCGTAGTTTCCGGCAAACTTGTAGTTCACGCCGGGCGGCAGTTTCAATTCACCCGAGTCAATCTTCTTCTGTAAAATCTTATCACCTTCATTGACCACATCCACCTCGGCTTTTCCTTCCGTCTTATCGAAAATAACATAACCGACGAGGAAGGTATTTTCACTACGAATCATCTGTGCACCGCGTGTATATTGAATATCGGCCACTTCGCTCAACGGTATTTGTGCTCCGTTCATCGCCGGGATGAGGATATTCTTCAAATCCTCGGGGTTGTCGCGCAACTCTCGGGCATAACGTACCCGCATCGGGAAGCGTTCGCGTCCCTCCACCGAACTACTCAGCGTCATGCCGCCTACAGCCACTTGCAGGATTTCCTGCACATCGCTCACGGTAAGTCCGTATCGGGCCATCGCTTCACGGTTGAGCTTGATTTCGAGGTATGGAGCACCTACTGCCCGGTCATAGAAGACTGAAGACGCTTTGACTGACGGTACCTGCTTCAGCGCCTGTTCGAATTGCAATCCGGCCTTCTCGATAGATGCCAGGTCAGGCCCGTACACCTTGAGCCCCATAGGCGCACGCATACCGGTGGAAAGCATTACCAAGCGGGTCTCGATGGGTTGCAGTTTGGGTGCAGAGGTCAGACCGGGAATATTGGTCACTTTCACAATCTCGTTCCAGATGTCGAGCGGCTTTTTAATTTGTGGCCGCCACTGACGGAAGTATTCACCGCCATCATCGGGAATCAGGCTATCAGCCGGAATAGCCCGGAATGCCTCTTTCTCCGGATTGTATTTTGTTCCGTTTTTCAGGACAAAGCTTTCCTCTTTATCCACTTTGAAGCGCATCCGGTGGCCGTTTTCATCCAGAATATATTCGGAGCGATAGTTGATGGTGTTTTCAAACATCTGTACCGGCGCAGGGTCAAGGGCTGAATTGACGCGGCCCCATTTACCTACCGCCATTTCCACCTCGGGAATTGACGACAGCCGTTTATCCAGCAACTTGATATATTCGAGGTTTTTCTGAATGCCGGAGTGAGGCATACTGGTAGGCATGAGCAGGAACGAACCTTCGTTGAGCGACGGCATAAACTCCTTACCCGTACCGGGGAATTTCTCAGTAACGCCTTTCCATAAGGAGGTTTGTCGGAATGTGCTCCAGCCCGCCTTCTCCATGCCCGTAGCCATGAAGCCAAACATGCGGTCAAAGCCCTGCCAGATTAATACACCAAACAGCAGCGTAACAATCGGCAATGCCAGAAATTTCCATTTGTTAGTCAATCCCCAGCGCAGGATATTTTCATAATAATGCACCATCGACATCAGTCCGGCCAGAATGACCGCCACGATGCCACCCACGAAGAGGTAGTTGGCCAGCGTGCTGTTGTGAGCCCCCAACGGTAGCCATTCCACCGCTAAATAATAGATAGCGACGAGCACCGTAATGGCAATATTGATATAAGTCGGATACTCCTTGCGGGCTTCGTCCCAGCGACCGACCAGCAGGTTATTGACTCCGATGCCAATCAGCGCCACAGCCACCACCGAGTGCCAGAAAATCAGCGCCAGAACGCCTGTGCCAATCACTACCCAGTTGCATATCTTGCGGATCTTCTTCGTATCGATGCGGAAATTAAAGAAGATATGTACCAATGTCGGCAGCACCACGATACCGAGGATAAATGCCGAGAGCAGGGCGAAGGTTTTGGTAAATGCCAGCGGATGGAAGAGTTTTCCTTCGGCTGATTCCATCGCAAATACTGGCAGGAAGCTGACGATAGTGGTCGCAATGGAGGTCACCACAGCCGCCCTGACTTCAGTCGTTGCCTGATAAATAACGGACAAGAGCTGTTTGCCGCGAATACCTTTGTTCTCAGGCATTTCGAGGTGCCGGAGAATATTCTCGACATCCACGATACCGATGTCCACCATCACCCCGATAGCGATGGCGATACCTGACAGCGCCACGATATTGGCATCCACACCAAAGAAATGCATCAGAATAAAGGTCATCAGAACGCCGATGGGCAGCAGTCCGGCCACAATCATCGAAGCCCGGAGGTTGAGCACCAGCACGATGATGACGATGATACTAATCAGGATTTCGTGCGAAAGAGCCGATTCGAGCGTACCGATAGTCTCCTTAATCAGCCCCGTCCGGTCGTAAAAGGGAACGATGGTCACTTTGGAAATGGAACCGTCTGCCAGCTTCTTTTGTGGTAATCCGGCCTCTATCTCTTTGATTTTGTCCTTGACGTTATTAATCACCTCCATCGGATTGGAACCGTAGCGAGCTACCACCACGGCACCCACAGCTTCAGCGCCACCCTTGTCCAGCCCACCGCGACGGGTAGCCGGACCGAATGTCGTATGTCCCACATCGCGGATGCGGACGGGCACATTGTTACGCACCGTCACCACGGCATTTTCCAAATCTTCCGGATTCTTAATATAACCCAGTCCGCGGATGATGTACTCCACGCTGTTGAGCTCGATAGTCTCGGCTCCAATGTCAAGGTTACTCTTGCGCACGGCATTCATCACATCCATCACCGATACGCCATAAGACTTCATCGCCTCTGGATTGATGTCCACCTGATACTCCTTGACAAATCCACCCACGGCGGCCACTTCAGAGACCCCTTCGGCAGCTGACAAGCTGTATTTGACATAGAAGTCCTGTACTGTGCGCAGCTCCTGCGGACTCCATCCGCCGTTGGGTTTGCCGGTCTTCGGATCGCGCCCTTCGAGCGTGTACCAGAAGATTTGGCCGAGCGCTGTAGCATCAGGCCCCAGTGTAGGAGTTACTCCGGCAGGAAGGGTTCCGGCAGGCAGCGAGTTGAGCTTTTCCAGTATGCGCGAACGGCTCCAGTAAAACTCCACATTGTCTTTGAAAATAACATAGATAAATGACATGCCAAACATGGAGGTACTGCGCACGGTTTTGACACCGGGAATACCCAGCAATGCGGTAGTCAGCGGATAAGTCACCTGGTCCTGAATGTCTTTGGGTGAACGTCCCATCCATTCGGTGGCAACAATCTGCTGGTTGTCGCCAATGTCGGGTATAGCATCCACCGGAATTGGATTGCGGGGAATAATTCCCGTCTTCCAGTTGAACGGTGCATAAACGATTCCCAACAGAATAAAGGCAATCAGGAAGATAAAGGTGACTAGCCGGTTTTCGAGAAAATATTTTACTAATCGGTTGAACATCGATTTGAGTTTTTAGGGGGTAACAAAACCTGACAGGTCTTCGAGACCTGTCAGGTTTGAATTCAAATAAAATCACTTGCCTCTTTCGTATTGGCAACAACCCGGCAGAGCCTTATAAGTTTTGTCAGCAGCTTTGGCTTTGTCGGTATCGTGACCGGCAGCAGCGATTTTTTTGTGGATGTCCATCAGCTTCACCTTTGAGGCATCGTACGATACGCTAAGCATCTTGGTCTTATCGCTCCAGTTGGCCTTGGTGGCACCGGCTGCTTTGGCAGCTGTCTCGATGCGGGTTTTGCACATATCGCAGTTTCCCCATACTTTAAAAGTAGTGGTAGTAATTGTGGCTTTCACCGTATGGTGATTCTGGTGCATGGCAGCATTTTGGGCAACGACACTCATTTGAGCAAACAATACGATAAGGGCAACTGAAAGCATTTTTATAGTTTTCATAACTGTGGTATTTTGGAAAATGAATAATTGAGTTTTTTTGCAATCCGGCAAGCGGATTTGAGCCGCTGCTCGGTAGGGAGCGCTAGCGTTCAGCGGCTTCAAGCCGCTTGACGCGTAACAGATTTCCCTTTAAAATGATTTGCGAAATAGGAATCGGTCTATCCGATACAGAAACGTATGGATACGACGATTCATCCGACTCGTTTGGAATAAGGTAAACACCTTATATCTAACAAATCAGAGAAACGGTTTGCTCATTAATTCAACACAGGAAGACTTGAAGCATAGCCGAAGGATTGTCGGCTGTCAGTGGAGGAGAATTGTAAGGTATGTAGGCCGAATGCAGTGCAAAGGACAGTTCGGTCAGCGTAAAAGCCATCACCGAAGGGGCTTCCAGCCAGTCCAGTGAAATCACCTTAACGGCTGGCGCATGCACATCATTCGAAGAGAGATAATCATTGGTTACCTTTTGGGTAAAGGTTTCGTTGTGGCAGCAGTTGCAGTGGTCCCCGCAGCAGGATTTGGGTTCTCCGGCCAGGGTGATTTTCTTCAACTCATTACCACAATAATGACGCGTCACGGTCACCCCGGCCGTAGCCAGAATCAGCGTGAACATAATCAGTATATGTGATAACCTGCGTGCCATAATGCAATGATTGATATGCAAATATACAATTCGACACGACTCATTGTTCTACGATCGAATTTCTTTTCGTTAAATTAACAGCTAACGTTAATGGCAATTGCACCCTTTATCGTTGGGAATCCGGTATATCAGCATCTGTTCATGCGTGCCCTGGCAAAGGGACTTCATTCTGTTAGAAAAATCTCAACTGTATATTCTCCTCTCCTTCCACCTGACTCATCTCAAATTTACCTTTATAGACCATCTTCATCCCATTCAGCTTACCTGACTCCACCAATCGGGAGAGAAACAACTGATGTTTCGCCTCAACACATTCGTGATTAAAAAACACCAGCAATTTATCGGCATCCGTACCATCAAACTGAATGATAAAAATACCATGTTCCGAAAATACCAAATCTTCGTAAGCATATCCGATATCCAGTCCGGTAGCATCCTTCATGATGAAGCGTACCTTTTCCAATTCATAAAAGACAATCTTTTCTTCCGGTGCTAAGCTTTCTGTTTCCATACCTATCGTTTATTTACATTTTAGACATTTGTGATTTACAATTTGACAGCACAACTGTCTAAGTGTAAAGATGCAAATAAACGAGACAGCAAACAAACAATATGAGCACATAGACAGCATTTAAAACACCATTTTATCATCATTTAACCTAACTTACAATCAAAACGATACTTTCGCAAAGTAAAATATAACAACTGGAAATCAAAAATATCCGAAAATCAATAGACATCGGCTATTTTTATTGCACATCTTCCTCGTAAAAACATATAGGTATCTTTCGCTTTCTGCAAAAAATCAATCCCTACGGACTAATTTACCATTCCCCACGGATAAATTCCGATACTACCATATCGGTTGCACCTATAAGTCCCGGAGATATCCTTTCTCCCCCTATCCTTCACTATAGCTTCAGTAATGGTCTTGTATTAATCTAATTTATGATTTTACTGGTATAACACATATATAATATAGGTATGATACTGGTATAAAATATGCTTTAAAAGAGTAGTTTTATATCAGTGTTTAATCAATAATACACGAATAATTTGTAAATATGGATTTATAATCAACCTATTTAAAACCATAATGAGACCTCATAGGAATTGCATAAACAAAAAAGATACCGGCATTTTAAGCAATCGAGTAGGTAGGGGGATTGCTCCCCCGCCCTCTCACACCACCGTGCATGCTCTCGCACACGGCGGTTTCCTTAAATTGTTTAACCTCGCGTAGTTTAATGTCAGGTTGTATAAGCCTTGTTCCTCAAACCATTGATTGTCCATGGCCTGATTGGCTTGTGGACATCCTGATTTTCGCCAGCAACCCTTTCCCGATAGCGCCAGTAGCCAGCTCGTTCCTTTCTTCACTCCCAGACCTACTAAAAATCGGTATAGAGTGATGGGGCGTTTACATTGCTTTAGTCTGTAACAGCGAAGCTTCCTTCGTATCCATGCGTCCAGCTTTTGTAGTTGTCTTTGACATTTGGCATATTGATAGTAATTTAACCATCCTCGCAGCACGGGTGTGAGTTCTGATATGAGCTGCTCAAACTTTACCCCTCTGTTCCGCTTGGTGATGGTACGTACTTTCGCCTTTAATCGGTCAAGGCTCTTCTGGGCTACTGTCAGGTTGCCACTCTGTTGAATGGTGTAGCCTAAGAATTTGGTTTGATTAACTTCGCATACTTTGCTCTTTTCTTTGTTCACGATGAGTTTTAGTTTGCTTTCGATAAAGTTGCTTATCGATTCCATAACCCTCTCTCCTGCCATTTGGCTTCGTACGAAGATGTTGCAATCGTCAGCATAGCGAACAAATTTGTGTCCCCGTTTACCCAGTTCTTCGTCTAGTTCGTCTAATACGATATTGGACAATAATGGGAAGAGTGGACTGCCTTGCGGTGTGCCTTCTGTGCGTTGACTTATTACTCCGTCAACCATTACCCCGCTTTGAAGGTATCGCCGTATCAGTTTCAATAGAATTTTGTCTCCAATAGTCTCCGATAGTCGATACATCAGGCGGTCATGGTGCACTACATCGAAAAATGTCTTTAAGTCGATATCTACGACTGTCAGTCTGCCTTCTTCTATGTATCCGCTTGCTTTCTGCAATGCCTGATGTGCATTGCGATTGGGACGGAAGCCGTAGCTGTGGTCGGAGAATTTCCGTTCGTAGATCTGACTTAGCACTTGGGCTATCGCTTGCTGAATTATCCTGTCTGTTACCGTCGGGATTCCCAGTTTTCGTTTCCCGCCGTTCGGCTTCGGTATCTCTACCTGTTTGACTCCCTGCGGATGATAGCTTCCTGTGTGGAGGTGGGCTATCAGAGTGGCCCCTTCCTGTGTATACCACGTCGCAAACTTGCCTACCGGCATTTGGTCTATTCCGGCTACTCCTTTGTTCTGCTTTACCTGTTTGTAGGCTCGTTTGATATTGTCGTGACTCAATATCTCTTCCATTAAATTCCGGGCTAAGGCTCGTTTCTGTTCTCCTGCTCCTTCTACTTGCAACTCCCTTATGACTTCCGCTTGGCTTACGGATTCACGGTTCGAAAAAGGGCGCAAAGTGCCCATATCTGCCTCTGTGAACAAATCTAATTGGTACGCTCTGCCTTGCTGTTGCTCCATAAAATAAATTTCAAACTAACTGCTCCTTAAATTTAAAGATTCAGACCTTCGTCCTGACTGTTCCTGTCCCGACTACTATGTCCTCTGCTGACTTCTTGCAACATATCGGAAATTATCGCTAATCTCTTTGTCCCAGGGGACACGAGGCAAGATCTCTCGGGATAAGACTCTTCTCTTTCGTTAGGTTCTGCTTGATTTACTGTCTGCGATTACGGTTGATTTTCGGGCTATACGCAATCCAACGCTCGCTCACCCTCGCTTGACAGCCTTGTATCAAATTTCTGTGCGTCAGTACGCTAACTTTGCTGATGGCTTCTTTCAGATTCCGCCTCACGGGGGACACCCTTGCCATTCGCTAACACTTCCTTTCAACACGGCGTGTACAGGGACTTGCACCCTGCAAGTAGAAGAACCATGCCCGACATACAAAAAAAGAGACAGCCCAATGGACTGCCTCTTCCTATTCATACACACACTTCACCACTAAACTATCAAATCTACCCGTGATGAAAAGATAGATCCTATTTTTTCCAGAGCTCTTCGATCGATTCGAGAGTCTTACCTTTTGTTTCAGGAACGAATTTCCACATAAACAATGCCGACAGGATACCCATGATACCGTAAATCCAGTAAGAGAATCCGTGATTAAACTGAGCAGTCAACCAATCATTGTCATTCATCATAGGGAAAGTCAGCGACACGATCCAGTTGGCAATCCACTGAGCTGCAACAGCGATGGAGAGCGCTCCACGAATTGAGTTCGGGAAAATCTCAGCCAGCAATACCCAGCAAACCGGGCCCCAGCTCATCGCAAAGGCTGCCGTGTAGATCAACATAAAGATCAGGGCGACAATACCCACATGACCGGAGTAGAAGGTGAATCCCAATGCGATCATACTGATGGCCATACCGATAGAACCGATAATCATCAAAGGTTTACGTCCGAATTTATCCACAGTCATGATGGCTACCACCGTAAAGGTAAGGTTTACCACACCGACAATGATGGTCTGAAGCAAAGATGAATCAGTAGAAGCGCCCATGTTGCGGAAGATGTTTCCGGCATAGTAAAGCACCACGTTGATACCTACTGCCTGCTGGAATACCGAAAGCAGGACACCTACCACGATCACACCGAAACCGTAAGATAACCACGGAGCGTTAATTTCGTGCAATGTGCCTTTAATGTCGGTCAGGATGCTTTCTGCACTGCTCTTTCCGGCAATCTTTTCAAGTACGCTCAGCGCTTTTTCGTCTTTGCCCTTCATTGCCAGGTAACGTGGAGTCTCAGGTACAAAGAACAAAAGTAATATAAAAATTCCGGCAGGAATCGCTCCCGAAAGGAACATGTATCTCCATCCTTCGGTAATTAACCACTGCTCATCCCCCTGACGGGCAATTACAAGATTGACAAAGTAAATCACCAACATACCGAAAATGATTGCAAACTGGTTAAACGAAACCAGCTTACCGCGTACATTCGCAGGAGCAATCTCTGCAATGTACATCGGGGAAATCATAGATGCGATACCCACACCGATACCACCGATAATGCGGTAAACCACGAATGAGTACACATCAAGTGTTCCGAAAACGTTGAATGCCTCAGGTTTCCAGGCTCCCACCGCAGAGATAAAGAACGCTACCGCTGCGATAAAAAGGCCGTTTTTACGACCCAATGATTTGGAGATAAATCCGGACAAGGCGCCACCAATGATACATCCGATCAGGGCACTGGCAATCACAAAACCTTTTACTGCGTCAGCTGTACTTTTCATCTCCTCGATGTCAGTCAGTGCAGGCAAAGATTTACCGATGAAGCCTACTGCCCAAACAGTCAGTCCGGCCAGAACCACCACGCTAAGAATTCCTCCTTTTTTCGTGCCGAGCAGACGGATAATCTGTCCGCAAATCACGAGAAATACAATATAAAGTACAATCGTCATCATCACCCGGTACTGGCTGATGAGCGTCATAATATCGTTGTTAAATACATAGTCAGCACCTTTAGTCGTGTAGATGTAAAATTCTACAAGCGATTTTTCAGCACCGTTTACTACGGCTGTATCATAACCGAATAATAAACCGCCGAGTGTTGCCACCAGCGTCAAAAGAAAAATGTAGAGCTTACTGCCCTCTTGAAAGGAATTCGATTGACTTCCTCCTGTGTCTATAAAAGCCATGGTTGTGAGTTGTTAGGTATTAGTAATTAGTAGATTTATTTAATCAAGATGATTAGATCAAAGACAAAAGACGTTATGGTCAGTGGTGTTTTTCTTTAGTCCTTTATCTTTAGTTTGATTTCTGTTGTCTGTTATCTGAATTCAAAAAAAGAGCAAAGACAAGACCATGATATGGTTTCAACAGTCTTATGTCTTTGCTCTTCTATCTGTTATCTGATTAGATATACATGTTTACAATCGCTTCGTAAAGCTCTTGTTTTCCGCTGATTTGTTTTGGTTCTCCGTTTGCTTTTGCGTAAGCGTAAACATCTTCCAAAGAAAGTTTACCTTCTTCGAATTCTTTACCTTTACCAGCATCATAAGATGCGTAACGGTCAGAAACCATTTTTTGGTATGGAGACTCTTTAAGGATAGCAGCAGCTGATTCCAAAGCACGAGCCATTACGTCCATTGCACCAATGTGAGCGATGAACAAGTCATCCATATCGGTAGAGTTACGACGGATTTTAGCATCGAAGTTGGTACCGCAACCTTGCATACCACCACCTTTAAGCACTACCATCATAGCCTGAGTCAATTCGAAAATGTCAACAGGGAATTGGTCAGTATCCCAACCGTTCTGAACGTCACCGCGGTTTGCGTCGATAGCACCCAACATACCGGCATCAACGGCACACTGCAATTCGTGCTCGAAAGTGTGGCCAGCCAAAGTAGCGTGGTTAACCTCGATGTTCAATTTGAAATCATTTTCCAAACCGAACTCTTTCAGGAAGCCGATTACAGTTTCGCTATCCACATCATACTGATGTTTCATTGGCTCCATTGGTTTAGGCTCGATAAGGAACACGCCTTTGAAACCTTTAGCGCGGGCATAGTCACGTGCTTTTTGCAACATGGTACCCATGTGTTGTTTTTCACGTTTCATATCAGTGTTCAACAATGACATGTAACCTTCACGTCCTCCCCAGAACACATAACCTCTACCACCCAATGCGATAGTAGCGTCGATAGCGTTTTTGATTTGCAACATTGCACGGGCAGCAGTATCGAAATCAGGGTTGGTGCTTGCACCGTTCATATAACGAGCAGGAGAGAATACGTTTGCAGTACCCCACATCAGTTTGATACCAGTCTCAGCTTGTTTTTGTTTAGCATATTCAACGATAGCTTTCAGGTTAGCTTCGTATTCTTCGATGCTGCTGCCTTCGCTTACCAAGTCGATATCGTGGAAACAGTAGTATTCGATACCCATTTTTTGCATGAACTCGAAACCAGCATCCATTTTGTCTTTTGCAGCTTGTACAGCATCAGTTGCACCTACCCATGGGTGAACCTGAGTACCGCCACCGAATGGGTCTCCACCTTCAGCGCACAAAGTGTGCCACCATGCCATGCTGAATTTGAACCACTCAGCCATAGTTTTACCGAAAACTACTTTCTCTGCATCGTAGTAACGGAAAGCCATAGGGTTTTTACTCTCTTTACCTTCAAATTTGATTTTTCCTATGCCAGGAAAATACTCTTTTTGTGCCATCTTGTTTTGTGTTTTGAGACTCCCTGTCTCCTAAAAAAAGACAAGGAAGTCATTGATAATTGATTATTGAATTATTAACTTCTCTAAAAGCCGTAAATTGTAAAGTGCTAATATTCTTCGTTGAGGTTATTGTGTTTGTACTTTGTCTTCCCGCCCCTAAATCCCCTAAAGGAGACTTTTAGAGAGTGCTAAACATTTACAGAAGTACAAATCTCAGTTTCCCTAAGCGCTCACAGTTCATATTTGCAATTCTGTAGAAGTCCCCTTTAGGGGATTTAGGGGTAGATGAATTAAAGCTTGCTTTTCCACAACTCATAAGCCGCCTTATAAGCTTCTTCCTGAGCTTTATTGGGTTCGATTACTTTCAGTTTCTCGAGTGATGCAAAGGCCTCAACGTTTGATTTGTAGATTCCGGCACCGATACCTGCACCTTTAGCCGCACCTACAGAACCGTCTGTATCAAACAACTCAATGGTAGCTCCGGTAACACCAGCCAGTGTATCACGGAAGATCGGGCTCATAAACATGTTGGCGAAACCGGCGCGAATGACACGGGTATCAATACCCATGCCCTGCATCACCTCCATACCGTAAGCGAAGGAGAATACGATACCCTCCTGAGCCGCACGCAACAGGTGAGCTTTACCGTGTTTGTTGAAGTTGATGCCATGCACCGAGCAGCCCACCTCTTTATTGTTGAGCATGCGCTCAGCACCATTACCGAAAGGCAGGATAGAGATACCGTTTGATCCGATTGCCACAGCTTCTGCCAGCTCGTTCATCTCATTGTACGAGATCCCTTCCGGCGCAACGTTCTTCTTCATCCATGAATTCAGGATACCGGTACCATTTACACAAAGTAATACGCCCAAACGGGTAGTATCAGCAGTGTGATTAACATGAGCAAATGTATTTACGCGTGATTGCGGATCATAATTCACGTGGCCGTTTACACCATATACAACCCCTGACGTACCAGCTGTTGCGGCAATCTCACCCGGATTGAACACATTAAGTGAGAGTGCGTTATTCGGTTGGTCTCCGGCACGATAAGTAACGGGAATTCCGGCAGCCAGTCCCAGTTCGGCAGCAATATCAGCTGTTACTTTACCCTGATCAGCAAACGTAGGCAGGATAGTCGGGATGACAGAAGCGTCAAATCCGTAGTATTTCATCACATCTTCCGAAACTGAATTCGTTTTGAAATCCCAGAACATACCTTCCGACAATCCGGAAACGGTAGTGGTGATTTCACCGGTCAGTCTCATGGCGATGTAGTCGCCCGGAAGCATGATTTTGTAGATTTTAGCGAAGAGTTCGGGTTCGTTTTCCTTTACCCAGGCCAGTTTGGATGCGGTAAAGTTACCCGGAGAGTTGAGCAGGTGAGAAAGGCATTGTTCTTCTCCGATGGCTTTGAAAGCCTTTTCACCGTAAGGTACGGCGCGGCTGTCACACCAGATGATAGACGGACGGAGCACCTCTTTGTTTTTGTCCACCAACACCAGGCCGTGCATCTGGTAAGAGATACCGATGGCTTTGATTTCATTGCCCGATACGCCCGATTTGGACATGATCGACTGGATGGCATTTTTCATATTGGCCCACCAGGCTTCAGGGCTTTGTTCTGCCCAACCCGCTTTTACAGCCATGATTTCCATCTCTACTTTCGGTGAAAAGTCGGTGGCCACACATTTGCCGGTCTCTGCATTAACCAGCGAAGCCTTTACCGATGAACTACCAATGTCAACTCCTAATAAATACATTGTCTTTATGTTTTACGTTATACGTTATAAGTCTTACGTTTAGATTGCAATTTGTGAGATTCTTCATTCTCCCCCTCTATTATTCAATCCCTCAATCCCTTTATTACCCGTGTATCTTATTATAAATCTTCTTATCGAAGCGATAATAGCGTGCCGCACGGTGCGATACATTGCTCTGTCGCTCTTCCAATGGAACGACATACTCCATCGCTGCTATCTTTTTGTGGAAATTGCGCACATCGGCTTTCACACCGTGTACCATATCGAAAAGAGTACGAAGCTCAAGTGCTGTAAATTTTCTAGGTAAAAGCTCAAACAATACCGCAGGCTCCATCTCAATCTCTTTGCGCACCTGCTTCACCGCATCCTCGATAATCAGATTATGGTCAAAGGCAAGGGATTGCAACTCATCAAGCGGACACCAAGTCGCATTATGCTCTTTGGAGAGTTGCGGTCCTTTCTTATCAATGCGCAGCAATGCCAGGTAACCGACCGTAATAATCCGGCCAATCTTTTGCCGGATGGCATTCTCCAGCCAGTATTTATCACGTGGATTTTTAGTACGATCTGGGTTGGCAAAACATTTAAACTGTTTCATGTAAATGTTTTTGATGCCGGTCAGTTCATACAAAACCCGTTCTGCCGCATCATCCACATCTTCGTTATCGTAAATAACACTTCCCGGCAGCTTCTGGCTGTTGAATTTCTCCGTATCCAGTTCGCTACCATATTCTACTAATAGCACGTTAAGTTTTTCTCCGTCGTAACCTAACAGGACACAGTCAACAGATAAATGCGGAAAGAAGCCGGGATTTGTACTCACTGAAACGATTGATTTGATTAACGACTACAAAGATATAGTCACTTTTACGAAAAGCTTATTGTAATCGCGATGTTATAAAACATAATGTACTGAATATCAACTATTTAATATTCATACATTTTACAATAAGGGTATATGATAAACGCCTATTTCAAAAGCATTTACCCGAATGTCTACAATGTAGATTTTACAATAAGAAAAGCAGCTTATCTTATTGTAAAAAACACAACAACAATTTATCCGACTGAATTGGATAAAGAAAACGCCAATCCCGTCAAAAGGAACAATCAATCTATCAAAATCGTTATGCTCTGATCTGGTGAAGGGATATATATTTGGCCTATGTAACTATAACATCGAATAACACCTATAACCCTGACAATAAAACCCATGAACAAAAACACATTCCTCAGGCTAATGCTTTTAGCCTTTATCAGCTCACCGGTAAATCTGGCAGCTCAAACCGTAATGCAGACAGGCGGTCATAAAATGCCCAACGCCTGGATAGACAAAGAGACCCATCACAAAGTCATTCGACTGACGCAACGTGAAGGCAACAGTGCAAGCTTCTATTTTCACAACAATCCGTTTATTTCCGGAAAAGGCAATGAAGGCGATCGTATGGTATTTTACGGAAATGACGCCTACAAAGCAGACGGCATGGGACAGAATTTATTCACGGTTAACCTGAAAACGCTGGAGATAAAACAACTCACCGGCAGTACAACATACAAAAGAGGGGAAATCGTGGACCAACGCTCTCACAACATCTACTACCAGGTCGAAGACAGCGTTTTCAGCACAAATGCAGACTCACAACAGACAGAACTCGTATTTGTATTCCCATCCGACTTCAAAGGAGGAATCACCACGTTAAATGCAGATGAAACGTTGCTGGGCGGAGTCAGCTCTTCCGAAGCGGAAAAAGAGATCGTGAAAGCCTACCCGGAAAAGAAAGATTTTTTCAACAGAATATATGAAGCTCGCTTGCCGAGAACTCTATTCGCCATCAATCTCAAAACAAAACAACTTACGCGACTCTTTACCGATAATGCATGGCTCAATCACGTGCAGTTTTCACCGGCAGATCCCAAAGTGATGATGTTCTGCCATGAAGGACCGTGGCAAAAGGTGGACAGAATCTGGACAATCAATACGGACACCCAGAAAGTCGGACTTATCCATAAAAGAAGCATGAAAGATGAAATTGCCGGCCACGAATGGTTTGGTCAGGATGGAAAGACGATCTGGTACGACCTGCAATTACCTCGCGGAAAGGATTTCTATGTAGGAGGGACAAATCTGAAAACGGGGAAAGAGGTGAAATACCGACTGACCCGCGATCAATGGAGCGTACATTACACAACGTCTCCTGACCAGAAACTATTTGCCGGTGACGGTGGCGATACCGTGTCGGTAGCCAATGCGAAAAACGGAAAGTGGATTTACCTCTTCACTCCGGAAGGGAATCACTTCAAAGCGGAACGGTTAGTCAACATGAAGTTCCATAAATACAAGCTGGAACCCAATATCCATTTTTCACCGGACATGAAATGGGTTATCTTCCGGGCTAATTTTGAAGGATTTGAAAGCGTATATGCCGTAGAAATAGCCAAAAGCAAGGCTGATAAATAACTGCCGGATAGAGCTCCCAATAACAAAATAGAACAACAAAAAAAACGTCGGAATGATACCTCTTAATCATTTCGACGTTTTTTATTGTTGCCGGGAAAGAACTTATTCTTTTTCTCCGAAAGCCAAATCACCCGCATCACCGAGCCCCGGAATAATATAAGCATGCGCATTCAGCTCCGGGTCAATGGCTGCCACCCACAGGGAGACATTTTCCTCACCAAACTTCCCCATAAAATAATCAACCGCCGGCTGACTGGCTATCACGCAGGCAATATAGGTGTGAGTGGGAGTTCCTTTAGTCTTCAGTATATTATAGGCCATTTCGAGAGAACTTCCGGTTGCCAGCATGGGGTCGGCAATGATCAGCGTCTTCCCATCCAGGCCGGGAGAGGCCAGGTATTCACTACAAATCTCAAATTGCTCCTCGTCTTTATACTTTCGAAAAGCCGATACAAACGCATTCTCCGCCTTATCGAGGATGTTGAGAAACCCCTGATGAAAAGGCAGTCCGGCCCGCAAGACGGTCGCAATCACAATCCGATTATCAGATGTCTCTACGTGTGATATACCCAGAGGCGTCTGAATCGCTTTGGGCGAATAGGTAAATGTTCTGCTGATTTCATAGGCCATGACCTCCCCTATCCGTTCCAGATTACGGCGGAAACGAAGACGATCTTTTTGAACATTCACATCGCGAATCTCAGCCACAAAACGTGAAAGCTCCGAATTATTCCGGGAAAGATCATGCAAAACCATACTCGATATAGATTAAATAGTGCTCAATTCTGTTTACATAGACAAATATACTACCTGAATCATTTTTTCCATGTCAATTTATGTCAAAAACAGAATTTGATTTGTTATAGTAGAAAGAAGATAAGATTGCGTTCACTCCACTCCATTCGACAAATACATTCAGAACTAATATTGCTCACTATGACAAAGAATCACGATTTAATCCATTGGGTAAATAAATGGGCCGAACTTATGACTCCCGATAAAATCTATTGGTGCGATGGCTCAGAAGAGGAAAATCAACATTTGTTGAATGGTATGGTCTCCAGCGGAATGGCCGTCAGGCTTAATGATAAACTAAGACCCAATTCCTATTACTTTCAATCCGACCCGAGTGATGTCGCCCGGGTGGAAAGCCGGACCTTTATCTGTTCCGAATCGCGGGAAGATGCCGGACCGACCAATAACTGGCATGATCCGGAACAAATGAAGACAACCCTGCGTGAACACTATAAAGGCTGCATGAAAGGACGCACAATGTATGTGATCCCATTTTGCATGGGCCCACTACACTCCGACATATCCCACCTTGGCGTTCAACTTACCGATTCACCTTATGTGGTGGTCAATATGCGCATCACTACCCGTATGGGAAAAGAGGTACTTGCCCTGATAGACCATTCCGATATATTTGTACCATGCGTCCATTCCGTAGGTTACCCGCTTGAACCGGGACAACCGGATGTAAAGTGGCCATGTGCTCCTATTGAACGAAAATATATCGCCCATTTCCCCGAAACCCGTGAAATCTGGTCCTTTGGCTCCGGTTACGGAGGAAACGCCCTGTTAGGGAAGAAGTGTTTTGCCTTGCGCATTGCCTCCACCTTAGCTCTTGATGAAGGCTGGATGGCCGAGCACATGCTTATCCTCGGCATCACAAACCCGCAAGGAGAAAAGAAATACTTTGTAGCGGCATTTCCATCGGCTTGCGGGAAAACAAATCTGGCCATGCTGACCCCTACCCTGCCCGGCTGGAAAGTCGAGACCATCGGTGATGATATAGCCTGGCTGGAATTTCGTCACGACGGGCGGCTCTATGCCGTCAATCCTGAAAACGGATTCTTTGGCGTAGCGCCCTGCACTTCCATGGATACCAATCCGAATGCAATGTTGTCCGTGAGCAAAAACGCACTGTTTACCAATGTGGGACTGACCCCGGATGGCGACGTATGGTGGGAAGGCATCGGGCACGATATGCCTCCCGGAACAATGGACTGGAAAGGCCGCTTCCACGAACCGACACATTGCGAACCCATCGCCCACCTGAATTCACGCTTTACAGCACCTGCATCACAGTGCCCCAGCATCGACCCCGACTGGGAAAATCCTATGGGAGTTCCTATTTCGGCCATACTCTTCGGTGGCCGGCGGGCGACAACAGTTCCGTTGATCCTCGAAGCCCGCAACTGGGATCACGGGGTATTTATGGGATCAACTATCGGCTCGGAAGTAACGGCCGCAGCTATCGGTCTGAAACCCGGCGTCCGTCGCGATCCGTTTGCCATGTTACCTTTCTGCGGATATAATATGGGCGATTACTTTGCCCACTGGATAGAGATGGGAAAATGCACCAGGCCGGAGCTATTACCTAAGATATTTACAGTAAACTGGTTCCGCAAAAAGGAGGGTCAGTTCCTGTGGCCCGGATATTGTGAAAACAGCCGGATACTGGCCTACATTTTTGACCGCTGCAATAATGAAAGGAAAACAGAGAATACTCCGTTAGGGGTAATCCCTGCGACCGGAGAAATAAACACCGAAGGGCTTGACATAACTACAGAACAACTGGAACAGCTATTCAGAATAGATCCGGATGAATGGAAAGACGAAGTGGACTCAATTGATGAACACTATAACAAATTCAGTCATTTACCGGCAGAGCTACATAACGAGTTGGAGATGTTGAAGATAAATCTCGGGCTGTAGCCTGCCATTTAAGCCAAACCTGACCGGTTTTAAAAGCCTGTCAGATTTGTTAAAACATATCACCGTATGAAACAAGCATAAACTAATGCTCATCAAAGTGGATGACATTATATGCGAGTTCCATACGTAGCCAAAACAAAAATAAATAATGACGTATGAAAACCTTCAATCAACAACTGACAGACAGGATTGAATCTATACTGAACGGAAAAATAACATCCGTTATCCCTGTCCCCGGAGGAGATATCAACCGGGCTTTTCGTATTTCAGTAGGACACGACAACTTTTTCATCAAGATAAACTCCTCTGTAAAATTTCCGGATATGTTTCGCAAAGAGGCCCGGGGACTGCAACTTCTGAGGGATGCCGACGGGTTACATATTCCGCAGGTAATTGCGTTTGAAGTAGTGGATGATACCACATTCCTGCTCATGGAATTCCTGCATCCTGGCAACCGGTCGCCTCATTACTGGCGGGATATGGGCCGTGGACTGGCAACCATCCACAATACAACAGCATCTGTCTTTGGCCTGGAAGAATCGAACTATATCGGGTCATTGGTGCAACAAAACACACAACACTGGAGCTGGACCGACTTTTTTGTTCAGGAAAGAATTGCCCCAATGATCAAACGGGCGCATGACCATCATCTGATCAGTAAAAAACTGGAGCAACAATTTAATAGTTTCATGAGTAAGGTCGGAGAGATATTTCCACTTGAAGCACCGGCGTTGTTACACGGCGACCTCTGGATTGGAAACCAGATACCGGATGCTTCGGGAAATCCCTGCCTGATCGACCCGGCGGTATATTTCGGACTCAGAGAAACTGATATTGCCATGACCCGGTTATTCGGTCATTTCAGCACGGAGTTTTACCATGCTTACAATGAAATATTCCCGTTGCAACCGGGATGGGAAGAGCGTATGGATTACTACAATCTTTATCCGTTACTGGTACACCTCAATCTGTTTGGCTCGTCTTATTTGCCTCAGATCGAGGATATCCTCGAAGCGTTTTGATAAAACAAAAAACCGCAGAAACTCCGTGAAGTTTTTGCGGTTCTTCGTTCCTATGATAATTGATCAGGGCTGATACCCCGACTCCTGAAGAATCGTTTTTCCATCTGTTTGCTGAAACAATTCAGAAACGGGGATATCCTGCTTTTTCATGTAGGACTCCACAATGCGATACCCCATCCACACGCCTACCTTTGCCGGTGACGCTTGTCCGAAAAAGGGTGTAAAAGGAGCTTCTCCGGTATATTTTGCTTCCAGCACAGGGTCAGTCGAATAGAGATGCTGATTGTCTGCCATATACAGCCAGACTTCTTTCTCTGACTTTGTCAGCCAATTCCATTGTTTTTTGTTGTATCCGAATAACTGTTCCGGCTTTGCATCCGGTAGCAACAAGCTCAGTAAATAGTGGATTTTCCCCTGATAAACCATCAGGTCCAGCAGATTTTGTTGTTTGGTCAACGGAAATTTACCAAACAAATAGGCCTTCAGTGCATCTACTACAATCCGGTCAGATTGCATATCAGACAATTGATAATCGTAGTAATATCCTTTGTACAACGGATAATCCTTACCCAGGTACTTATCTCCCGCAATAGAGACATAATCGCCGACCGTAATTACCGACTGGCTCAATCCGGACAGGTGCATCCGAAACTTCGGAAGCGGGCTTTTTGGGAAAAGCTCTTTGTATCTGCCAACTGCTTCCCCCAACCTTTTCTCCAGTGCGCTGAGATCTTTATAGCGATATTGCTCATCAGCATAGATTTTCATCAGCGTTGAGTCACTGAAAAAGCTATGCAAAGCCTCCATCGTTTGCATCCGTCCGGCCTGCGGTGCGTGAAGGATCCCACTTAAGTACAAGGGGAGAAAATCGTGATATTTCTTTAAAAACTTCTCCTCTGCCGATGACGAACCCGGATTTATCAGAATCTGGTAAAGTTCGGTATCAAAACGTTCAATCTTCAGTTGCTCCGGTTTCACCTCTTTCTTACAGGAAACAAGAGCGACCGTCAAAATAAGGCAAAGACTCCAAAATACTTTTTTCATTTGCCCGAAACAATCACTTATCATTTAAAAGCAGCTCTTCAATCACTTTGGGGAAATACTCGTATTCAAGAGCATGAACTTTTGTGGCTACATCATCCGCGGTATCCTCTTTCAGCACCGGGCATTTTGCCTGAAAAATGATAGCTCCCTCATCGTAGTGCTCATTCACATAATGAATGGTAATTCCTGACTCCGTTTCTCCGGATTCTATAACGGCCTGATGCACACGTTCGCCATACATTCCTTTGCCACCAAACTTAGGCAATAGCGCCGGGTGGATATTGACAATTTTACCATCAAAAGCTTCCAGCAGATTCTGAGGTACTTTGAGCAGGAATCCGGCCAGAATAATCCACTCCGCACCGCTTTTTTTGATAGCATCCAATAAAGCCTCAGTTTCATTCATCTCTTTTTTGGTAAATACAAAAGAGGGAATCCCCAGCTTTTTGGCTCGCTCCAACACGTATGCATTGGGGTTGTTTGAAAGGATCAATGTAATCTCCGCAATGCCTTTTCCTTTAAAATAATTGGCAATATTCTCGGCATTTGAACCGGAACCTGACGCTAAAATGGCAAGTTTTTTCATCTAATCTATCTATTTGTTGTATATTTGCACCCGAAAACAGCGCAAAGGTCGGTTTTTATTGCTGATTTCAGGCTATAAAAACTCTGTATTATTGTAATAAATAACACGGAAACAGCGCTCCAAATTGCACAACACACGCACAAATGCGCACAAAATGGCAATAATTAGTCGTTTTATTGTGTAGTTTGGAGAAAAATACCTTACTTTGCGCTGCAAAATTAAGAAACTATATTTACTAATTCACTAAAAACTTAAGTCATGTCTGAAATTGCATCTAAAGTAAAAGCGATTATCGTTGACAAATTGGGAGTAGAAGAATCAGAAGTAACTCCAGAGGCAAGCTTCACTAACGATCTTGGAGCTGATTCACTTGACACTGTAGAGTTGATCATGGAATTCGAAAAAGAATTCGGTATCTCTATTCCAGACGATCAAGCTGAGAAAATTGCTACTGTAGGCGACGCTATCGCTCACATCGAAGCAGCTACTAAGTAATTGTCTTTACTTTAGTAATTTATGGAATTAAAAAGAGTTGTAGTAACGGGTCTGGGAGCAATTTCACCACTCGGCAATAACGTACAGGACACCTGGAGCGCTATGCTGAATGGAGTAAGTGGTGCCGGGCCTATTACTCTTTTCGATGCTTCCAAGTTCAAAACTCAGTTTGCCTGCGAAGTAAAAAACTTCGACGCAAGCAAATATTTCGACCGTAAAGAGTTGCGTAAATTCGACCGTTACGCTCAGTTTGCCGTAGCTGCCGCCAAAGAAGCTATCGAAAACTGTGGTGTTGACCTCGAAAAAACCGATTGCGATGAAGTAGGTGTTATCTTTGCTGCCGGTATCGGTGGTATCGGTACATTCGAACAAGAGATCGGTTCATACTACAAAAACGAAGAAAACGGCCCGAAATTCAATCCATTCTTCATCCCGAAGATGATTGCTGACATCGCTGCCGGTCACATCTCTATGATGTACGGTTTCCGCGGTCCGAACTTTGGAACTGTATCAGCATGTGCTTCTTCAACCAACGCACTGATCGACGCATTCAACTATATCAGACTGGGAAAAGCAAATATGATTGTAGCCGGAGGAGCTGAGGCTTCTATTACACCTGGCGGTGTGGGCGGTTTCAACTCTTTGACTGCTTTGTCGACCCGTAACGACGAACCGACAAAAGCTTCCCGTCCGTTTAGCAAAAGCCGTGATGGATTCGTAATGGGTGAAGGTGCTGCTTGTCTGATTTTGGAAGATCTTGATCACGCCTTAGCACGCGGAGCAAATATTTTGTGTGAGGTAGTTGGTGGCGGTATGTCTGCTGACGCTTATCACCTGACAGCGACTCACCCTGAAGGGTTGGGTGCGAAACTGGTAATGGCTAGAGCATTGAAAGATGCCGGCATGAATCCTGAAGACATTGATTACATCAACGTTCACGGTACTTCAACTCCGGTTGGGGATATCTCTGAATCGAAAGCAATCAAAGATGTATTCGGCGAACATGCTTACAAACTGAACATCAGCTCAACCAAATCGATGACTGGTCACCTTCTTGGTGCTGCCGGAGCTATCGAAGCGATTGCATCTATACTGTCAGTTGTAAATGACATTGTACCTCCAACCATCAACTTTACTGAAGGAGATGAAGATGAAAATATTGACTACAAGCTCAATTACACCTTCAACCAGGCTCAGAAACGCGAAGTAAGAGCTGCTCTTTCTAACACATTTGGTTTCGGTGGACACAACGCAAGTATCATCGTTAAGAAATTTGTTAAGTAATCGTGCTTAAGAATTTATACAGAAAAATACGGCTCTTTTCGAATAAGAAGAAAGAGCCGTATTTACTTTACTCCAAAATCCTCGGATTCTACCCCAATGACATCGAGGTTTACGAACAGGCCTTTTTACATAAATCCTCCTCTCTAAAAAACGAAAAAGGCAGATGGGTCAATAATGAACGCCTTGAATTCCTGGGTGATGCCATTCTTGATGCTATTGTTGCAGATATTGTTTACCACAAATTTGAAGGAAAAAAAGAGGGCTTCCTCACCAACACGCGTTCCAAAATCGTTCAGCGCGAATCGCTAAACCGGATCGCCCTTGAGCTTGGACTGGATAAATTTATCGTTATCTCATCCCGCACCAAATCTCACAACAGCTGTATTTACGGCAATGCTTTGGAAGCACTTATCGGCGCTATCTACGTTGACCAGGGCTATGAAAAATGCCGCCAGTTCGTAGAGAAGAAAATGCTCGAGCCATACATCGATCTGACACACATCGCCCGCAAAGAGGTCAACTTCAAATCAAAACTGATTGAATGGAGCCAGAAATACAAAATTCCGATCGAATTCAGCCTTATTGAATCGTTTACCGATAACGACAACAATCCCGTATTCCAGACTCAAACTCTTATCTCCGGAATCTCCGCCGGCGTAGGAATCGGCTATTCAAAAAAAGAATCGCAACAGAATGCCGCCAAAATGGCTATGAAAAAGATCCAGACCGACAAGGACTTTAGCGAGCTGATTTTCAAAGGAGTGAATCCGGCTGAAGGTGACGAAGATTTGAATGATCCGGACATTTACAATGACGAGGAAAATCCGGTTCCCCCGGTAATCGTTACAGAAAATCAGCCAGAGCCGGAAACATCTACACCGGAAGAACCGAAGAAAGAACCTAAAGCTGAATAAACATCCTTTTTCATATATTCCCCGCTTTGTATTTGTTTTTCGGTTAATTTTGTCCGATATTGTCCATTATGTCGGAAAAGTTAGTCATCACCCTGCTGCATGAGCACAAAACCTTGGGAGCGCTCGTATATCCGTATGTCGCTCAGGTTCTGAGTCCGATTGCTATGCAGTTACTGGAGCCGCTGACTCCAGAATGTGCCAATAACTATCCGGAACTTGTATCGCCGGAAATCAGCAGACTAATTACCTATTCTGATAAATATAGCGAACATGCACTATTCAGGCTGTTCAACAAAGACAAAAAGCAAAAGTTTAAGGAGTTTATCGAGCACATTGACGAAGATACTTCTGACAAGACGATCCGTCCATACATCGAAAAATACCAGACGAAGGTTCTGGCTATAATAAAACAAACTGCGACTCCTCTTTTCATAAAAGATTCTTTTGACCAAACGGTTTCCACAGCATGTCGCATTCATATATCCGACATGGAGTACACCCCCCATTTTCACTTTAACAGAAATGAAAATGGTTTTCAATATACACTTCAAATCAAGTCCGCAAAGGGGCTATTGGATATCCTCCATTCCAAAGCAACGATTCTTTGTCAGTTTCCCTGTTGGCTCCAGATTAACCGTGAGTTATACCACATCAACGGTATCGAGGCAAGCAAACTCAAACCCTTTTTGAAAAATCCTCATATCTGTATTCCAAAGCATTTAGAGGAAACATATTTCAAAGGCTATATAGCAGAAGCCATCAGACGGTTTGAAACCACATCTGAAGGCTTTACCATTGAATACCAACAACCTGAGCCTCATCCCTTACTGGTATTAACCCACACACTCGACTTCCGACTAGCGTTTGAATTACAATTCAGCTATAATGGTTTGTTACTCAAATCAACAGACAACCAGCCCGTATTTGTCAAAACGGAAACTCAAAACAATGAATTTAAAGCCTTCAAAATCATCCGCAATAACGATGTAGAATCCCAATGGAAGGCCAGATTGGAATCGGATGAATTCATTCAACTTAAAAACGGATTGTTCTCTCTGGAGCTAGAAGATGTAGACGCATTGAAAGAAACCTACCACACCATCAACTGGTTGAATTTCAACAAAGAATATATTCACACAATTGGTTTTGACCTTGACGAGCAGATTCTGAAGGATGAGTATTTCACCAATGACATTGATTTAATCATCGAAACCGGAGAAAAGACGGATTGGTTTGACGTAAATATCAAAGTCAGATTTGGCGAGTTTTTAATTCCCTTTTCCAAACTCAGGAATAACCTCAAAGAGGGAAACCGTGAATTCATACTTCCAGACAAACGCATAGCAATAATCCCGGAAGAGTGGTTTGCCCGATTCCGCGATCTGGTGGAACTGGGAAAAGTAAATCAGGAGGGAAACTTCGAACTCCCCAAATTTCATTTCAACCTGTTAGAACAAATTAGCGGCATTAAACAATACGATTCAGCTCTGCTGTTTACAGAAAATAAGCTCGTTTCACTCCCTTTAGCCTTAAAAGCCCAATTGCGCCCTTATCAGGAAACTGGCTTCCAATGGATGTACCAACTTCAGCAAAACGGGTTCGGTGGCATTCTGGCGGATGACATGGGACTTGGAAAAACTCTTCAGACCATTACTCTTATAGCTAAATTGCGGGAGGAAGAATATCCGGCATCCAACTTCCAACAGAATGCTCAACTGGATATATTTGCTCCACCTCCCGTTATTGTGAAACCCATTCTGATAGTTATGCCACTCTCCCTTCTCTTCAACTGGGAAAGGGAAATCAGAAAATTCGCACCAACTCTTCAAGTAAGAAACCTGACCAACGAAACAGCATGGCGAAATCACGGTGTTCCACTTTTTACCGATATCGCTATTATTTCGTACGGAACTATGCGCAATTATGCCGATAAATTAGCCAAAACGGAATTTCGATGCCTTATTCTGGATGAAAGCCAAAACATCAAGAATCCTACTTCAAAAACCTATCAGGCTGTTATGAAACTGAAGGGGGATTTCAGGGTTTCTATTTCCGGCACTCCCATCGAAAACAGGCTGGCAGACTTATGGGCACAATTCAATTTCATCAATCCGGGATTGTTGGGCAATTACACCTACTTCAAACGGGAATTTGCAGCTCCCATCGAAAAGGGCGACCAGACCGGCAAACAGGAGCGTTTACAAAAACTTATCCAACCTTTTCTGCTCAGAAGAACGAAAGAAATGGTTGCACCTGATCTTCCGGAACTGACCCAGCAAACCATCTTCTGCGATATGAGTCAGTCTCAACGTTCTCTGTACGAAACAGAAAAATCGAGAATCAGAAACTGGGTGATGGACAATATCTCCAGAGTTGGCGTGAAACGTTCGTCAATCATAATACTGAAAGCACTTCACACTCTAAGGCTGATGGCCAATCACCCGGCTCTCTCCCACCCCGATTACAAAGATGATTCAGGAAAAAGCAACATTATCTTTGAATACCTCTCTGACATTGTGGAACAGGGTCATAAGGTGCTGATTTTCTCTTCCTATGTACGACATCTGCATCTGGTGGAGCAACATCTGAAACAAAAGGGAATAGGCTACGAGAAGCTAACCGGTAGCCTGAAGCAGAAAGAGCGCATTGAGGCTGTTGCCCGTTTCCAGGAAAATACAGATAAATCAGTTTTTCTTATTTCTTTAAAGGCAGGAGGCATCGGACTCAATCTGACAGCTGCGGATTACATTTTCATCCTTGATCCATGGTGGAATCCGGCCGCTGAAGCACAGGCACTCAACCGGGCGCACCGCATCGGACAGGATAAAAAAGTTTTTGTTTATCGTTTCATCACCCGACAAACGATCGAAGAAAAAATCCAGCAACTTCAGGAAAAGAAAAGCGAATTATCCGCCCTGATTCAGAGGACGGATAATCCGCTTAGCCAACTAAAAGCAGAAGAACTCTCTGCTTTACTGGAATAATTTATTTGACCATCTGCCCGGAAAACCGGATGAAACTTCGTTTATCACAGGTCACACCTATACTGGCGTATCCTTCCGGGCCGATCTCAACTACAAACCGATAATTATCCTCTTTCGTTTTGGCATTGAAGTTAATTGTGAAACCTTTCTTTGAGGAATATATCTTCTTGTAATTTGAATACGGCTCCATAAATTCCAGGCCTCCACGATTCGGATCCATTGGAGCAACATAAGCCCTGCCATAATATGGAAGCCAGGACAGCACAGAATCGTTGCGAATCTCCAGTGTATACACTGACGTTAAATTAATAACCCCTTCTGATACAGTACCCGGCATAGGATACGCCTGATTCACCTCAATCTTAAACTTTCCGGAGTCGATACGTTGGACAATCCAGGCGTATTTATCAACCTTTCCTAAAACAGACTTACCTGAAGAACAAGACATTATCAAAAAAGAGATTAATGCTAATCCTATGAAATTAATGGTTTTCATGATTACTATATTTTATACTGCTACAAATGTTTCACTAATACTCCTGTCCAATTGTGGTCGATAGAGATATGCGAATATGGCTTATACCCATAATGGGACATGTGATCAGCCAGTTTTACCTGATTCAAACCATGATGGCCTTTCCTGGATACTTTAGGATAAACAATCCAGAAAATGGTCTCCCGGGAGCATACTTGTATTGCCCGTCCAATCGTGTGTAGAAAATTTTCCTCGTCCCGTACAAACTGAATCAGTAAATCTGGATGCAGGCAGGGAGTCTGACCGATCAGACCAACAAAATAACTTTTCAATTCAATGGGCACCGACATCATAAGGGTCTTCATACCCGGATAGTACTTTAGCCTTGATAATATTGCATTCATTTATTTGAGTTTTAAAGATAAGACACACAACAACTTTTCCTTCCATTTTCTGAAAAACCATTTCATATATAAACACACCCAATACTTTTCCTGTTCATTCTCAAAAACATATCCTCAAACATAGTATTATGTGTTGCATAGTACCTTATCTGATATTATCTTTGTAAAATAAAATTGGGAACATGAATATAGAAAACGTAAAGTCACAGATGCGGAAAGGGGTATTGGAGTACTGTATCTTACTGATTCTAAACAAAGGAGAAGCTTATGTATCGGACATTATCCAATCTCTGAAAGATGCCCGACTGATTGTAGTAGAAGGCACCCTATATCCCTTGCTCACACGGCTTAAGAACGATGAACTACTCTCCTATACATGGAAAGAGTCTTCGCAAGGACCACCGCGTAAGTACTACAATCTGACAGAGAAAGGACACACATTCCTGACTGAACTTGAAAAATCATGGAATGAACTGAATGAGACAATCCTGAGTTTAAAAAGATAACACAAGTCGCTAATGCATATTCTTATAAAACGAGCATAAAGAAATATTCATCTAAGAGCATGACATTATAAATGATACCGATAGCTATCTGGTACCATATGTAACCAAAACAAAAATAATTAATGACATATGAAAAAGACACTGACTATAAATCTCGCAAATACGGTCTATCATATTGACGAAGATGCTTACAATAAGCTCCAGGTGTATTTCGAAAATCTAAGAAAGCATTTTTCTAACGAAGAAGATGCCAATGAAATACTAACAGATATAGAAGCCCGGTTTTCAGAGTTATTTAACGAAAGGCTGAAGTATGGCATGCAGGTAATCACACTAAAAGAAGTGGATGAGACTATTGGCATTATGGGAAATCCAAATGAATTTGAAGACACGACCGATCACCCTGATGCCAACGGTGAAAACAGCGAATCAAATGATGAAAAGACGCCTCAGAAGAAAAAACGCAGATTATACCGGGACATCGAGAATCAGAAAATTGCGGGAGTCGCTGCCGGTCTGGCTGCATATCTGAATGTGGATGTTACGCTGATACGAGTGATACTTCTTTTACTGGTATTGATTGGGGTCGGTTCCATTATTCCAATTTACCTGATATTATGGATTGCCATTCCAGAGGCACACACGTCCGCGCAAAAACTTGAAATGCGTGGAGAAGAACCAACCATCGAGAATATCAAAAACTTTGTCAAAGAAAATGTGGAGCGGGTTGCCGAAAAGGCAGAAAAGGAGATAAAAGCAGCCCGCGAAAGGAATTTTTTTCAAAAAGCAGGTGATGGGCTTATAGAAATCATCCAGGCTGTCGCCAAAGTGCTAATGGCTTTAATTGGTGGAGTATTTGGGCTATTAGGATTAATAATACTACTTATGCTTTTGGCCTCTATTGCTTTTGTAGTACCGTTCCTTATTACAGGAGCCAGCTCTCCGTTTTTCCCATTCGGTTCCAACATTTACATTGAAGGATATAACATCGGCAATCTGGCTATGTATCCGCAGTTAATGGTTTCGTTATTACTGTTTATCGGAATTCCGTTGGGAGCGATTGCTTATGCTATTTTCCAGAAAATATTCAACTGGAGACCCACCTCTAAAAGCACCGGATGGATCTTGGTTGCTATTTGGCTGATCAGCTTCACTCTGACAATGTATTACGGAATAATTTACGCTCACGAAATATTCGTTTTAAATTCAACCAACCTATAAAGCAAAAGCAGAAGGGGGCGTTTTCATTGTGAAAACGCCCCCTTCTGCTTTTATAATTTTTAAAACTTACAGCGGATGGATTCTGCGATCAAAGCCATTTCAGCAGCGCTTAAACTCAGTTTCGGATTTGAAAAATTCAAATCTCCCTCCGAGTGTAATGGCACCAAATGAATATGAGCGTGAGGCACTTCCAGGCCAATAACAGCAACTCCAATGCGTTTACACGGAACTGCGGCTTTGATAGCGCCTGCCACTTTTTTGGCAAAAACGGTCATTTCAGCCAGAAGAGCATCATCCAAATCAAAGATGTAATCCGTTTCCTGACGGGGAATAACCAGCGTATGTCCTTTTGTCAACGGGCTGATATCCAGAAAAGCATAAAATTTATCGCTTTCGGCTATTTTATAGGAGGGTATTTCACCGGAAGCAATTTTGCTGAAAATAGTTGCCATAGTGATTAGATGTAGGTAAATCCGGTTACTAAATTAAATAGAAATATCTACGACTTCAAAAGTCATCAAGCCAGATGGAACGTTGATTTCAACAACATCACCCACTTTTTTGCCTAACAACCCTTTAGCAATAGGCGTATTCACCGCAATCTTTCCTTCTTTCAGGTTAGCTTCGGTTTCAGACACAAGCATATATTGCATTACTGCATTATTCTTCGTGTTACGAATCTTCACTTTATTCAGAATCTTCACGCTGTCAGTCGTAAGTTGAGATTCATCCAGCAAACGGGCATTAGCTACGACATCTTTCATTTGCGAAATCTTCAACTCCAAAAGACCTTGTGCCTCTTTGGCTGCATCATACTCGGCATTTTCGGACAAGTCACCTTTGTCACGCGCTTCAGCAATCTGCTTAGAAATCTCGGGACGTTTAACTGTCTCCAGATAGCTAAGGTCTTCCAACAATTTTTTGTAACCTTCTTCGGTCATATAATTAACCGCCATATATCCTCCTGTTTTTTGTTTAGTGTTTATAAAAATAAAAAGAATCCCAATCAGATGATTGGAACTCCTTTTCTGCGTTTTTTCTAATACGTAAGTGCAAAGATAAACGAATTTCTCTCTTTTTCTATAAGAGGGCTATAAATTATAGCATTTTTTCAACCTCAGCCTTCAGCGTTTTAAGATTATCAACTCTCTTCACCACTTCTCCTTGTTTATTGAGAATAAAGAAAGTGGGCAATTCCGACACATTATAAGTGCGCGCATATTGAGAATACTGTCCATCAGCATCTCTCACACAAATCCAGGGTAGGTTAGCCGCTGACACCTTCCAATAATTCTCATCCGGATCAAGCGACACCTGATATATTTCAAATCCTTTAGCTTTACAAGAGGAATAAATGCTTCTCAATTCAAGATTAACTTCGGGTGAAAATTTAGTTTGATAAGCTGTAAAGCTCAACAATACCACCTTACCAATTTGAGAAGACAACTTTTGGGTACTACCTTTTTTATCAGGAAGCGTTACTTCAAAATTTCCTTTTACACTCACCTGCTCTTCTTTAATCTGAATTGGTTTTGGAGCACGGGTAGCTTTCATAGCCTGCAAGGTAAACTCTTTGAGGTGTTTAGATCGAGGATTATTGGGGTGGTACACATCATAAGACGTAGCCACTGCCGCAAAAGCCCTGAGGTCTTCTTTTTTGTATGGATCAAAAATCAGGTATCCATGTATCTTTTGAAACAAAGCAAAATATGCAGCTCCTGATTTAGGATTTCCGAAGATATACCGGGAAGCCTCTGCCTTATATTTCTTCAATATATTTTGTACCGTTGAGTCAAACTTCTCTGTTGAAATCAATTTTGCCTGATTCAATTTGAGGAGAGAATCTATTTTTAATTTTGTCTGAATAGCTCCAATATTCATCTTCTGTATTTGAGCACAATTCTCAGAACCTTGCACCAAATACGATGTTGCAAACTTTCCGGCGTTTGCCTTGATATCAATCTCCTCCGTTGAATCAACCGATAAGTTAATTAGCTGATCTTTTAGTCTTAACCGATAAAATTCTGGAGAAAACTCAGGGGCTTTTTGTTTAAATTTGAACTCACCATCCGAAGACAAAATAACGGAATCAAGTACTTTTACTTCATTCATGCCGACTTGCTCTAAGAAAAGCGTATCTCCTTTAGCACTTTCAACCTTACCGGTAACAGAAAACTTATCAGATTTCCCGCATGATACCAACGCCAACAATGCGGCACCGTAAACAACTATTTTTCTCATGTAACGAATATAAATTTAAGGTCTTCAACCTGTCAAAATCCATTGCAAACTTACGTAATTATTTTTCAAAATCAGAATCTCTGTTTTAAAACATCTGCATCAAATTCGACAAATCATTTTCACCCCACAATTTCAGCTGTACAAAATCAGGCTTAAAGGGATTTCATTGGTTATTTGAAGCCATCTTTAAGCGGAATTTTTGTCATTATCATTCCATTACCATTAAACTTTGCTTATCTTTGCGTGATTTTAAGAAGATGTAAAAGAATAGAGAATTAAATTATGCTTAATCCAATCGTTAAGACAATCGAATTGGGTGATGGACGTACCATCACCATCGAAACCGGAAAGCTTGCCAAACAAGCTGACGGTTCGGTAATGGTTCGAATGGGAGGAACCATGTTGCTTGCAACTGTGTGTTCGGCGAAAAACGCAACTCCCGGAACCGACTTTATGCCGTTATCGGTAGAGTACAAAGAGAGATATTCTGCTTATGGTCGTTTCCCGGGCGGTTTTACCAAGAGAGAAGGTCGTCCTTCTGATGCTGAAATCCTCACTTCACGCTTAGTTGACCGCGCTCTGCGCCCCCTTTTCCCAGATGATTATCACGCTGATACATTTGTAAACATCATGCTTTTCTCAGCAGACGGTGTAGATATGCCTGACTGTCTGGCTGGTTTGGCTGCATCAGCAGCATTAGCTGTTTCTGATATTCCTTTCAACGGACCAATCTCTGAAGTGCGTGTTGCACGTATCGACGGTAAATACATAATCAATCCTTCATTCGACCAACTGAAACAAGCCGACATGGATATTATGGTAGGTGCTACCATGGACAATATCATGATGGTGGAAGGTGAAATGGAAGAAGTTTCTGAAGCTGAATTGCTCGAAGCTATGAAAGTGGCGCACGATGCAATCAAAGTTCAATGTCAGGCTCAGATTGAATTAGCTGAGATGGTTGGCAGCACTGAAAAACGTGAATATTGCCACGAAGAAAACGACGAAGATTTGCGCAAAGATGTTTGGGCTAAATGCTACGACAAAGCTTATGTCGCTGCATCATCTTGCAACCCTGATAAACATGCCCGTGCTGAGGCTTTCGAATCAATTTTAGCTGAATACAAAGCTGGATTGAATGAAGAAGAAGTTGCAGCAAAAGGCGCTATGATTGCTAAATATTACCACGACGTAGAAAAAGAAGCTATGCGTCGTAGCATTCTGGATGAAGGTAAACGTCTTGACGGACGTACAACTACCGAAATCCGTCCTATCTGGTGCGAGGTAGATTACCTACCGGGACCTCACGGTTCGGCCCTGTTTACCCGTGGTGAAACTCAGTCATTGACTACCGTAACTTTAGGGACCAAACTGGATGAGAAAATCATTGATGAAGTTTTGGAAAAAGGTCGCGAACGCTTCCTGTTGCACTACAACTTCCCTCCTTTCTCAACCGGAGAAGCTCGCCCTTCACGTGGTGTTGGCCGTCGTGAAATTGGTCACGGAAACCTGGCTCACCGTGCTTTGAAACGTATGATTCCTGCAGATTGTCCATATTCTGTACGTGTTGTATCGGATATTCTGGAATCAAACGGCTCGTCATCAATGGCAACTGTATGTGCAGGAACGTTGGCGTTAATGGACTCTGGTGTTAAAATCAAGAAACCCGTTTCAGGTATCGCAATGGGATTGATTACAGATAAAGGTAACGTGAAATTCGCCGTACTTTCTGATATCCTTGGTGACGAAGACCACTTGGGAGATATGGACTTCAAAGTAACCGGAACTAAAGACGGTATCACTGCGACCCAAATGGACATCAAAGTAGATGGTCTGTCTTACGAAATTCTGGAAAAAGCTTTAGCTCAGGCAAAAGAAGGCCGTATGCATATTTTGGGTAAAATCACCGAAACTATCGATGCTCCACGTGTAGACCTGAAACCTCACGCTCCACGCATTGAAGTTGTTATTATTCCAAAAGAATTCATTGGAGCAGTGATTGGCCCAGGTGGAAAAATCATTCAGGACATCCAGGAAAAATCTGGCGCAGTCATAACCATCGAAGAAATTGACGGTGCTGGTCGCGTAGAAATTGCCGGTAACAACCTTGAATGTATCAATATCGCTCTTTCCCGCGTAAAAGCTATCGTTGCTGTTCCTGAAGTGGGCGAAGTTTACAAAGGTAAAGTAAAATCAATCATGGCATTCGGTGCTTTCGTTGAGTTTATGCCGGGTAAAGATGGTCTGCTTCACATCTCTGAAATAGACTGGAAACGCTTCGAAACAATGGAAGAAACCGGACTGAAAGAGGGTGATGAATTGGAAGTTAAACTTCTTGACGTTGACAAGAAAACTGGCAAGTTCAAGCTTTCTAGAAAAGCCTTGTTTCCACGTCCTCCAAAACCTGAAAACAAACAGTAATCACTGAACAATTCAGATATTCAAGCAGATAGATTTTCATTAATCTATCTGCTTTTTTTATGACCAATACTCATCACATTACAGCTCATAATATCTATTTAGGCTCTTCATATCAGGACATAAAAAAGCCGCTCTACTATTGCAGAGCGGCTTTATATACTAAATAATCAGATTATTAATCCTGGAACTTAGCTGCAATAAACTCGCGGTTCAGACGAGCAATATTGCTGATAGAGATATTTTTAGGACATTCAGCTTCACAAGCACCAGTGTTGGTACAGTTACCGAAACCAAGTTCGTCCATTTTACCAACCATCGCTTTTGCACGACGGGCAGCTTCTACACGACCTTGTGGCAACAATGCAAACTGGCTAACTTTAGCAGAAACGAACAACATTGCAGAACCGTTTTTACAAGCGGCAACACAAGCACCACATCCAATACAAGAAGCTGAGTCCATTGCTTCGTCAGCATCTACTTTAGAGATAGGAATTGCATTAGCGTCAGGAATACCACCTGTATTTACAGATACGTAACCACCAGCCTGCATGATTTTATCAAAAGCTGAACGGTCAACCATCAAGTCGCGGATTACAGGAAAACCTGCAGAACGCCATGGTTCGATAGTGATAGTTTCGCCATCTTTGAATTTACGCATGTGCAACTGGCAAGTTGTTACATCTTCGTCTGGTCCGTGTGGGTGACCATTCACGAACAAAGAACACATACCGCAGATACCTTCGCGGCAGTCGTGGTCAAATACCACTGGTTCCTTACCTTCATTCACCAATGACTCATTGAGAATGTCCAACATTTCGAGGAACGAGCTATCGGTAGAGATACCGTTCAATGAATAGGTCTCGAATGCACCTTTTTCCTTCGGACCTCTCTGACGCCAAACTTTCAGCGTTATATTGATTGTTTTTTCCATTGTTTCTTAAGTTTACGCTTTGTAGTTACGTTGTTGAACTTTTACGAACTCGTAGTTCAGGTCTTCTTTCAGAAGCTCAGGCGCTTTGTCTTCACCTTCAAATTTCCAGCAAGCTACATATGAGAATTTATCATCCTGACGCATAGCTTCACCTTCCTCTGTCTGAAATTCTTCACGGAAGTGACCACCGCAAGACTCTTCACGGTTCAACGCGTCACGAGCCATCAGTTCACCAATCATGATGAAGTCTTCCAGACGAAGTGCTTTTTCAAGCTCTGTATTCAGGTCGCTTCCGGAACCCGGGATACGAACATTTGAATAGAAGTCTTTACGCAATTCTACGATTTTCTCCAAAGCTGTTTCGAGGCTTTCTTTTGTACGAGCCATACCTACGAAATCCCACATGATGAGACCCAGTTTTTTGTGGATTGAATCAACAGAGTGCTGTCCTTTTACGTTCATCAAACGATCGATACGAGCCTGTACATCTTTTTCTGCTTTTTCGAATTCAGGCAATGAAGTGCTGAAACGTGGAACACGGATTTGATCAGCCAGATAGTTCTGGATAGTGTAAGGCAATACGAAGTAACCGTCAGCCAAACCTTGCATCAATGCTGATGCACCCAAACGGTTAGCACCGTGATCAGAGAAGTTAGCTTCACCAATTGCGAACAAACCAGGGATAGAAGTTTGCAATTCGTAGTCAACCCAAACACCACCCATTGTGTAGTGGATAGCTGGGTAAATCATCATCGGAGTTTCGTATGGATTTTCGTCAACGATTTTGTCATACATTTGGAAAAGGTTACCATAACGAGCTTCTACTGTTTTCTGACCAAGGCGGTTGATAGCATCTGAGAAGTCAAGGTAAACAGCCAAACCGGTAGAACCAACACCGAAACCTGCATCACAACGTTCTTTAGCTGCACGAGAAGCAACGTCACGAGGGACAAGGTTACCAAATGCAGGGTAACGGCGCTCCAAATAGTAGTCGCGATCGTCTTCTATGATTTGAGTTGGTTTCAGTTTGCCAGCGCGGATAGCTTCAGCATCTTCTTTTTTCTTAGGCACCCAGATACGTCCGTCATTACGAAGGGACTCAGACATCAGAGTCAGTTTAGACTGGAACTCACCGTGTACAGGGATACAAGTTGGGTGAATCTGAGCGTAACATGGGTTAGCGAAGTAAGCTCCTTTTTTGTAAGCCTGGATAGCGGCAGAACCGTTAGAACCCATAGCGTTAGTAGAAAGGAAGAAAGTGTTTCCGTATCCACCGGTAGCGATAACCACTGCGTGAGCTGAGAAACGTTCGATTTTACCGGTAACGAGGTTGCGGGCAATGATACCACGAGCACGACCGTCGATGATTACAACGTCGAGCATTTCGTAGCGGGTATAAAGTTTTACAGAACCTTTGCCTACCTGACGGCTCAATGCTGAGTAAGCGCCAAGCAACAACTGCTGTCCTGTTTGTCCTTTTGCGTAGAAAGTACGTGATACCTGCGCACCACCGAAAGAACGGTTATCCAAAAGACCGCCGTATTCGCGAGCGAAAGGTACACCCTGAGCGACACACTGGTCAATGATACTACCAGATACTTCAGCCAAACGGTGTACGTTAGCCTCACGAGCACGGTAGTCACCACCTTTGATGGTGTCGTAGAACAAACGGTAAACTGAGTCACCGTCATTCTGATAGTTTTTAGAAGCATTGATACCACCCTGTGCAGCAATAGAGTGTGCACGACGAGGTGAATCCTGAATACAGAAGTTCAATACGTTGAAACCAAGTTCACCGAGTGAAGCAGCTGCTGAACCTCCGGCAAGACCTGTTCCGACAACGATGATGTCCAAACGGCGTTTGTTAGCCGGGTTAACCAATTTTTGATGTGCTTTGTAGTAACTCCACTTTTCAGCCAATGGCCCCTGAGGAATTTTAGAATCTATTTTTGACATAACAAATATTTTTCTGAATGGATAATCAAATTACTCGCGGATTAAAGGCTCTTCAGGAAGAATACTACAACTACAAGAGCAAATCCAAGGAATACGATGGTAGAGAAAATGTTTGAAATGCATTTCAAACGGTTGAACCATACTTTACCGTTCCAACCCACACTTTGGAACATACTCCAGAATCCGTGAGTCAGGTGGAACCACAAAGCTACAAACCAACCCAGATAAAGAACGACATAAACCGGATTAGCAAATAATTGCTGTACCAATTCCGCGCCTGATTCTGATTGACCGCTTACCAATCCGGCAAACATCATTTTGTACCAAAAGTTAAACAAGTGCAATACCATGAAGCCAAGAACGATCGCACCCAATACATACATGTTTTGAGAAGTCCATTCTACAGTTTTAGGCGTTGAAGTTACTGCATAACGTTCTGTACCACGAGCTTTGCGGTTCTGAAGAGTCAGAATAGACGCATAAACGATGTGGATAACAAAACCGGCAGCAAGCACAAGTGTACCTACCAAAGCATACCAGTTTATGCCTAAAAATTCACACACCGCATCATAAGCCTCGGTAGAGAAAACCGCTACCAGGTTCATGGACATGTGAAACAACAAAAACAGAATAAGGAAAAGGCCTGATACACTCATGATCAGTTTTCTCCCAATTGACGAATTAAGAAGCCACATAAAGATTTAATTTAGATTTAAATAATTGATTGATTTATGTATTGTATATCTTAAGGCCTATTTTTTGCACCCGCAAAAGTACAGCTTTAGCTCTTATCATACAAATAATATTACGGAAATATTTCCACAATCAATTATCTCAAACGAATAAAATGCTGCTAATATAAGTCAGGAAGTGTGGAATATTCCACAATGGAAGAAAATCAGCAACAATTTATCAATAAGGCAAGAATCTTACTTTTGTTTCCAAAGCCTACAATTCATATAAAAAATCCGCTAAACATTGGCGTGCCACCTCTGTTTAACGGATTAATGATGTAAAATATCGTTGTTCTACAACGTCAGTTCTGCGAGATAATGATAATGGTCATCTTCGTAGAGCTTCTCACATTTGAAGCCGTGTTGGTGAGCCAATGCCTCCAGTGTATCGAAGTCAATATAAATCCAGTCAAAATCGACTCCTTTATAATTGCCGAAGTCCATGCGGTAAGTCATTTCACCGTAATAATCGGCATTGAGATTAATCAGGGCACTGCCATCTTCCTCCTCATACATATAAATGATATTCGAGGAATCCATGACAATTTTACCGCCCGGATTCAACATCCTCTTTGCCTGAATGAAAAATTCGGGGAATTTGTCCAATGACTGCACAATACCGATGCCATTCATCAGAAGGAGCAATGTGTCGTATTTCTCTTCTTTCATTGAAAAGAAATCCTGAAGACGCGCAGCTTTGACACCACGCATTTTCATTACTTCCACAGCGCCTTCCGAGATATCAATCGCCGTCACTTCTTTACCCTGGTTTTGCAACCAAAGGGCATGACTTCCCGCTCCTGCACCGGCATCAAGTACCCTGCCTTCACATCGGTTCAATGCAATCTGCTCAATCTCGGGCATTTTATCAAAGGAGCGAAAGAAAGTAGCGACATCCCACTTTTCCGTTTCAGCCAAATCACTATGAACGGTAAATTTGGCGTTTCTCATGCCTTTCTGGTAGGCCAGCAGACCTTTGCCATAGGCATCTTTATCGATTATCTTCATTATGCTTTTCTTTCCAGTTCGCGAAGGTTCTCCATTTTCTTGTGTTGAAGGAATTCATAGATGCCTTCGAGGTGTTCGGTTACCTTCTTGTTTCCAAACTCATATACTTTAGTCACCAATCCATCCAGGAAGTCGCGATCGTGCGATACCAGGATCAACGTTCCGTCAAATGCCTGCAACGCTGCTTTGAGGATATCCTTCGTCTTCATATCGAGGTGGTTGGTCGGCTCATCGAGAATCAGCAGGTTCACAGGTTCAAGTAACAGTTTCAATAACGCCAGACGGGTACGTTCTCCTCCCGAAAGTACTTTTACCTTCTTCGTAGAAGCTTCCCCGCCAAACATAAACGCACCGAGCATATCCTTGATTTTGTTGCGAATGTCCCCTTCAGCCACATCATCGATGGTTTGGAATACGGTCAGGTTTTCATCCAGCAACGATGCCTGGTTTTGGGCAAAATAACCAATCTGCACATTGTGCCCGAGGGTCAGATGGCCGTCGTGCTCAATCTCCTTCATGATACATTTGACCAAAGTGGATTTACCCTCACCGTTACGTCCCACAAACGCAACCTTTTCACCACGTTCAATCATAAAATTGGCATTGGCAAAAACCAAATGGTCGCCGTAGCTTTTGGCAACACCATCTGCAGTTACGGGGTAAGAACCCGAACGGGGGGATGGCGGGAAACGCAGTCTCAAAGCCGAAGTATCCTCTTCGTCCACCTCGATCAGCTCCAGCTTCTCGAGCATCTTCACACGCGACTGCACCTGAAGGGTTTTCGAATATGTGCCTTTGAAGCGCTCAATAAACTCCTTATTTTCGGCAATCATCTTTTGCTGCTCTTCGTAAGCCTTCTGCTGTTGAGAACGACGGTCTTTGCGAAGCTCCAGGTATTTCGAATAATTTACCTTATAGTCATAAATGCGGCCCATCGTTACCTCAATGGTACGTGTGGTGATATTATCGACAAAAGCGCGGTCGTGCGAAATCACCACTACTGCCTTGGCACTGGTCGTGAGGAACTCCTCCAGCCATTGGATAGAGTCAATATCGAGGTGGTTGGTCGGCTCATCAAGCAGAATGACATCCGGATTACGCAACAGAATTTTCGCCAGCTCGATACGCATGCGCCAGCCCCCGCTGAAATCACCGGTCGGACGGGTAAAGTCTTCGCGGGAGAATCCCAGTCCCAGCAAAGTCTTCTCCACCTGCTCTTCGTAGTTGGTCGCATCAATGCTGTAAAACTTCTCGCTCAGGGTAGAGACTTTCTCGATCAACTCGTAATAGCTGTCCGAATCGTAATCGGTGCGCTCTGCCAGTTGTTTATTCAGCTCTTCAATCTCCGCCTCCATTTCAAAGAGTTGGGAGAAAGCCTGCGATGTCTCTTCAAATACCGTGCGGCTATTTTCCGTCATCAAGTGCTGAGGCAGGTAAGCGATGACTGTATCTTTGGGAGCTGACACTTTTCCGCGGCTGGGGCTGCGTTCACCGGCCAGCACTTTGAGCAGCGTTGATTTTCCCGCACCGTTTTTACCCATCAGGGCGATGCGGTCTTTCTCATTGATTACAAATGAAATATCCTGAAAGAGTGGCGAACCGCCAAATTCCACCGTTAGTCCGTCTATCGAAATCATAAAACTGTTTGAAAATTAAGGCGCAAAGATAGGCAAAGTTTGAGGAACAGGGAAACCGGATGGCTCTTTTGATAACGCGAACCCGTAAATGACGAGGGTAGTTTCCGTAGCTTAGAGATCGGTTGGCGAAACCTAGAGGAGGGTTAGCGAAACCTAGAGAACGGTTAGCGAAACCTAGAGGATGACCTTCGAAACCTAGAGACCGGTTAGCGAAACCTAGAGGATGACCTTCGAAACCTAGAGACCGGTTGGCGAAACCTAGAGGACGACCTTCGAAACCTAGAGACCGGTTGGCGAAACCTAGAGGATGACCTTCGAAACCTGATGCACAAAATTACCCCGATAAAGTCAGATAATCCATGACAATAGAGGTGACTGACATTTACCTTAAATGGTCAAATCGCTATCTTTGCCTTTGCAAAAGCCATAAAAACAATGAAGAAAACATTCCTAACCGCACTATGCTTTTCGGTTACGATGGGGATATTTGCCCAAAAAGGAAAGGTTACCAATCAGCCGTTGGTACCCGACAATCTGGCAGACCCTACCATCGTACAATTTGGAGATACCTATTATCTGTATGCGACCAGTGACATTGGCGACCAGAAATCCGACCTAAGTACCTCTGGCAAACCCGTCGTATGGAAATCCAAAGACTTCGTCAACTGGAGTTTTGAGGGGGTTATTATTCCCGGTATCGACTGGAACAAATACCGTTACTGGGCTCCCGGTCGCGCCATTTTCAATAAAGGTAAATACTACCTCTACTTCACCTGCGAAGGCCCGACACATGTAGCGGTGGCCGATTCACCCGAAGGTCCGTTCAAATTGGTCAACGGCCCCGAAACCTTTACCGGTAAGGAGACCGACTCTGCCGTTGCACCGGACATAGATGGCTGTCCTTTTATCGATGATAACGGCAAGGGATATATCTTCTGGCGCCGCCGAAAAGCAGCCGAACTGACCGACGACTATCTTAAAATCAAAGGCAATACCATTGACATCCCCACCGGTTGGAAAGGCTATTCGGAAGGCCCGCAAATGTTTAAGCGCAAAGGCATTTACTACTATTTATATACAAATGGCGGATATGCAGATTACCAATACGGATACGTGATGAGCAACAAATCGCCGCTCGGCCCGTTCACAACACCGGAAAATGACATCATTTTATCCTCCGATACAAAGCAAAACATCTGGGGCCCGGGCCACGGATTTGTTTTCAATAAGAATAATACGGATGAATGGTTCTTCGTCTATCTCGACTACGGAATCGGCGGAACGAGCCGTCAGATTTACGTCTCACCGCTGAAATTCAATGCCGACGGAACTATCCAACCGGTTAAAATCAACAATAACGGTGTCGGCTACTTTGCCAAAAGTACGATGCCCAAAGAGTTGAAATTCCCGCATGCCGTGGCGACTGCCTCCTCTTACCGTCCCGACATGACTGTCATTCCGCATCGCTGGCGAAACCAGAAAGACCTGAAGTTTCACCTTCCCGACTCGCTGCCGAAACGGGAAATCAACTTCGCTCCGGCCAATGCCCTGGATGATTCCAACTACACCCGCTGGTGGGCATCACCCGATGATAGCGTCAAGTGCTGGCAGGTCGATTTAGGCAAAACGGCCAACATCAACCGCTGTAATATTTTCTTTGTCCATCCATCTTTAGGACACGTTTTTACACTTGAGAAATCCCTTGATGGTAAAAACTGGCAAAAAATATATGCAGAAAATGAACGTACCACCCGTTCACCTCATACCGCCAATAAAATCGGAACCACCCGCTACCTCAGAGTCCACATCCTGGAAGGACAACCGGGCATCTGGAATATCAAACTGTACTAACCTGAAAGGGGATTGAACATAAGTGTTTCAATCCCCTTTCTTTTTGGGCGAGCCCCTGCGGGTCGGGCTATCCGCTACGAGTTCCCGTCCTGAAATACAGTCCGGGAAGCTCTCCGCTTCTATCCCTCTCGCCTGGGTGCGGATTGCAGTCCTCTTGATAACAAATCCCCTCCGCATCCGTTCTATAGTCATGCCATTTTGTGC